>JACCTK010000016.1 GCA_013812465.1 Actinomycetota bacterium | reverse complement strand
CGATAGTTCTGCTCGAGCGTGACCACGTGCGTTCCGGGAAAGTCGCTCTCGAACTCCGTAATGTTGCGGATGTCGGCGCCTCTGAACCCGTACACCGACTGGTCCTGGTCCCCGACCGCGCAGACGTTGCCGTGCTTGGCCCCTAGGAGCTGGAGCAGGCGGTACTGCGCGTGGTTCGTGTCCTGGTACTCGTCGACGAGGATGTACCGGAACGACTTCTGCCAGCGTTCGAGAGCCTCCGGGAAGCGCTCGAACACCTGCACGGTGAGCATGAGCATGTCGTCGAAGTCGACCGCGTTCGAGGCGTGGAGGCGCCGCTGGTAGAGCTCGTACACCTCGGCGACTGTCTGGTCCCAGAACGAGGCGACCCGAGCCAGGTACTCCTCGGGCGAGACGAGCTCGTTCTTCGCGCGGGAGATCTGCGAATGGATGCCGCGCGGCGAGAACCGCTTTGGGTCCTTTCCGAGCTCCTCGAGGCATGCTTTCACCAAGCGCACCTGATCCTGGTCGTCGTAGATCGAGAACGTCGAGCGGTAGCCGAGTCGCTCGGCCTCGCGGCGGAGCATGCGGCCGCAGGCGGCGTGGAAGGTGAGGATCCAGATCGCGCGCGCGGTGGCGCCGAGCATCCGCTCGAGGCGCTCCCGCATCTCTCCCGCGGCCTTGTTCGTGAACGTGATCGCCAGGATCTCGTTTGGCTTGACCTTCAGGTCCTCGACGAGGTGGGCGACGCGATGGGTGAGGACGCGCGTCTTCCCGGAGCCTGCGCCGGCGACGACGAGCAGGGGTCCTTCGGTGTGCTGGACCGCCTCCCGCTGCGCCTGATTGAGAGCTACGGCATCGGTCTGCTGCTCCGCGACGGACACCTGCCGATGCTAGCCGCGGCCGCGGTCACCAGCGAACGGTCAACTCGACTTGCGCGGGAATCCTCGCGACCCCCACCCACGCAATGCGCCACGTGTATGTGCCGGCTGGAAGCTTCTCGTACGACCTGCGGCAATAGAACGAGCCGGCGGCGCCTTCGCAGGCGGACCTCTTCGTATCGATCAGCGGCCCGCCTCTCGGGGCAGTCCTCCCGGTCAGGAAGAGCCGGGCGCGACCCTGGGTCGGGACGCGCAGGAGGACGCGAAACGAAGCGGTTTGGCGCGTGTCGAAAGTGATGGACGACGACCTCCCGGACGGCACGGTGTCCTCGAAGAAGACCTTCCCCTTCGCGAACGCGCTTGCAGGAACGACCAGCGCGAGCACGCCAAGGACGACGAGTATGCGCACGCTGTCAGTCCTGCACGAGCAGCTGTCTGTGAGCGAGCGCCCAACTTGCCGCTGCGACGCATGCAAGCAGACAGCCGAGGGCGAGTCCTGCAGCGAGCGGCCAGTTCGGAGTCGCAGGTGTCAGCTCGACCCAGCGCACCCCGATGGCGGCGACCACGGCGCTCGCCCCGGCGATGGCCGCCGAGGCCGTCACCAGCACCGGAGCAGCCAGACGCGCCCAACGCGTCCACGCGATCGCGGCGCTGACCGCGGCGAGCGCGCCCGCCGCCAGCCAAATCGCGAGACTGAGCATCTGGAGCACGAAGATGTCACGCGGCTTCTCCACCCACGGAGCCGGCGGGAGCGAGTTCTCGGGCACGACGTAGAGCGGGAAGACGAAGAACGCGACCGCGCCGAGCGCTACGAGCGTCGAGATGCGGGTGTCGCGTATCGCGCGTTCTGCTGCGAGTCGGCGCGCGACGATCTCGACCGGTCCGAAGTCGTCGACCGCGGCCGCTTCGGCGGCAGGCGGGGAGACTCCGGCTGCGCGGTGCGTTGCTGCCGAGTCTCGCAGGTGCTCTTGCGCCTCGGCCAGGATCCTGCGGCGCGAGAAGCGCGGAAGGCTGCGTTCGAGCTCCGCGAGGTACGCGTCGATCGTCATGTCACCACCGCTTCCATCGCCCGCGCGAACGCATGCCACTTCGATCGCTCCTCCTGGAGCCTCCCACGGCCGTTCTTCGTGAGCCGGTACACGCGACGGCGACGGCCGCTCACCGTTTCCCACCCGCTGGCGACGAGACCGCGACGCTCGAGGCGGTATAGCGACGGATAGACCGTGCCTTCGGCGAGGTCGAAAGCGCCCTCGCTCCTCGCGCGCAGCGTCTCGACGAGCTCGTACCCGTGTGCGGGCTTCTCGTCGAGCGCCGAGAGCAGGAGGAGATCGACATGGCCCTTCAGCGCGTCTCGCACGAAAACACTATACCTAGTATCTCTATGTATTGGAAGAGGTTATGCGGTCCCCGCTCGAATACGATCTCGCCGATGCTCACAGCCGTCCATCTCCTCATCTACTCAGACGACCCCGAGGCCACGCGATCGTTTCTCCGCGAGGTTCTCGACCTGGCGTATGTCGAGCATGTCGAGTCGGCGCCCGGTTGGCTCATCTTCAAGACCGGCCCGAGCGAGCTCGGCGTTCATCCGACGAGCGGGACTTACGAAGGCGAGTCTTTCTCTCATCCCAGGCAGCACTCGATCGCGCTGATGTGCGACGACATCGAGGCCACGAAGACCGAGCTCGAGATGAAAGGCGCCGAGTTCACGGGCACGATCGAGGATATGGGCTTCGGTCTCGCGCTCATGCTCCGGGTGCCGGGCGCGGAGGACATCCTGCTCTACGAGCCTCGACACCCGGCTGCCTACAACCTCTGAGCGCGAGAGCGAGAAATCTCGTCGCAACGCTTCTCGATGCATGCCGAAGCAGCGATGAGAAGTCGCCATGCGGAAACCCAAACAGCCCCGTTTCCGGGGCTTTTCGAGAAGCGGGTGATGGGGCTCGAACCCACGACCTTCTGCATGGCAAGGTGACCGCATAGGGGACTGGGGCCGCCCCGAGGGGACAAACGCCGATGAAAGCGACGAATCCAGGCAAGGCGGGCCCTCGCTGCGTCTCCAGTCTTGATGGCAAGGCTTAGATCGCGGGCTTAGATGAAGGACGGGCGGCTGCACCAGCCCGCCCGCCCTTGCCGGGGAGGTCGCTCTACGATGCACTTCGGGAGCGCTACCTCGCCGCGATCGAGCGCGAGATCACCGAAGGGGTTGCTCGCCTGACTCAGGCACGCGAGCGGCTAGACGATGATGCGCCACGCCGCGCTAAGGCGCTCGCCGCGATCTCCGATGTGACGCTCGAATGGCTCGCGGCGGAGCGGGATCGCCTGCGTACCGGTGGGTCGTTCGATGTTGACGACGCTCGCACCTTCCTCGAACAGCGAGCGTTGACGGATGACGCCTAGCGGCGCAGGATCAGGTCATGCGGCGTCTGTTTCTAGCCAGCGTGCTCGTCGCGATCACGCTCGTAGCTGCTCCGCTCTCAGGCGCGACGGCTGCGGACGAGAGTGGGGTCGTCGCATCGGTCTACGACGGCGACACGCTATCGCTCAGCGATGGGCGACGGGTGCGCCTCCTGCAGATCGACACGCCCGAGCTTGGCTCCGGTGAGTGCTACTCGCGGGCGTCC
>JACCTK010000004.1 GCA_013812465.1 Actinomycetota bacterium | reverse complement strand
GGTGCAGCTTGAGGAAGAAGCAGTCCTCACCCGTGATCCGGTAGCACTCCACGACCTCCGGGGTCTCTCGCGCGACCTCCGGGATCTTGTGGAGCTGGCGACTCGCCGGCCGGACGCGCACGACTGCAGCGAGCGGGAAGCCCAGCGCCTTCGGCTCAACGACCGCCCGGTAGCCGGTGATCACCCCTGCGCGCTCGAGCCGCTGCACGCGCTCCGCGACGGCGGGCGGCGAGAGGCTGATCCTGCGGCCGAGCTCGGCCATGCTGAGCCGGGCATCTGCCTGCAGCTCACCGAGGATCCTGCGGTCGATTCGGTCGATCCTTACTGGTTCGCTCGCCATCGTTGGCTTAGTCCTTTGCTTCGCAAGCGATCTGCGTTATGTGCCTTCGTTCGGCTCTTCCCGCCACCATAGCTCCGCAACGATCATCTCGAGGTGCCCCTCAGACGCCTTCCTCCGGCGAGCTTCTTCGTCGGCGGCGCCGTCTTCCACTACCTCGGCCCGGCCTTCGCTGTGCTGCTCTTCGCGCGCCTCGAGCCGACCGGGGTCGCCTGGCTCCGGATAGCGAGCGCCGCAGCCGTCTTCGCAGCGTGGCGCAAGCCGTGGCGGGCGTTCGCATACCTCGATCGGGACGCGCGCCGCACCGTCGTCGCGATGGGCGCGGTTCTCGCGGTCATGAACGTCTGCTTCTACCTCGCGATCGACCGGCTTCCCCTCGGGACGGTGGCGGCGATCGAGTTCCTGCCTGTGATCGTCCTCGCCGCGCTCGGCGCCCGGACAGGCCGGAACGCGGCGGCGGTCGCGCTGGCTGTCGTGGGCGTCTACCTGCTGACGAACGTCGCGCTCGTCGACGAGCCGCTCGGGCTCGGGCTCGCCTTCGCGAACGCCGGCCTCTTCGCCGCCTACATCGTGCTCGGCCACCGCGTCGCTCAGCAAAGCGGCTTCGGGGGGATCGACGGGCTGGGAGCGGCGATGCTCGTCGCCGCCGTCGTCGCAGTCCCGCTCGGCGGCTGGAACGCCCTCCCCGCTCTCGTCGATCCCCTGGCGCTCGGCGCCGGGATCGGGGTCGGGATCGCCTCCTCCGTCATCCCCTATGTCTGCGACCAGCTCGCGATGGCGCGGCTCGCCCGCTCCACCTACGCCCTGCTCGTCTCGCTCCTGCCGGCGACTGCGACGGTGATCGGCGCGCTCGTGCTCGCTCAGCTCCCGTCCTGGCTGGACGCCGCCGGGATCGCGCTCGTGATCGCCGGGATCGCGGTCCACACCGAGCGGCGCGACGGCTAGGCCGTCCGCTTGGCGCTTGACAGATATTCCTTGCGGTTGAGCGGGTTCGCCGTCGTCCGCCGCCGGGTCGGCTGGTCACCGATCACCGGCTGGTAACCCGCGAAGCTGGACTCGAGGATGCCCTCGCCGCCCGTCAGCCCCGGCAGTTGCCGCTGGAGCTCATGGGCCGACGCGACGGGCAAGATCGTCTCGATCATGGCGAGATTGCCGCTCACCGACTGCATGTCGACGGCGACTCCGAGGCGGCCGAGGGCAGCCGTCACGGCGCCGACCGAGTCCGCGGGGATCTCCAGACTGGTTCGCACGACGGCCTCGCAGGCAACCGTGCTAGCGCGCTCGAGCGCCTGCATGACGACCAGCGGCGTGAGCTTCCGGAAATCACCGGCCGTCGTGCCGGGCGCCCGGTAGCCACAGTCGGTCATGGTCACGGTGCAGTCCGTGACCTGCCAGCCGAAGAGTCCCTCCTGCAGCGCCTCGTCGACGTACTGAGTCATGAGATCGATAAAGCCGTTCACGGTCTTGTAGATGTAGATAGGCACTAGCCGAACGTCGACGTCGAGCCGAAACTCGACGCCCGAGCCGCGCAGCGCCGGCTCGACGCGCAGCCCGGCCGTGGCGAGGAACGGGTTCGAGCTTGTCGGCGAGCTCTTGCCAGTGACGTTCGTCTTCGTCTTCGCGTGGAGGATCTCCAGTACCTCACCCGTGCCGACCGGCCGCTCGATGCAGATCGTCGTCGTCTCGCTGAAGCCGACGTCGAGGGCGAAGTCGTTTGCCAGCGTCGCCTGGATGACCTCCTTCTGGATTTCGCCGTAGAGCGACACCGAGAGCTCCTGGCGGGCGTCGTCCTGCCTGACGGCGATCAGCGGGTCCTGCTCGGCGAGCTGGGCGAGCGCGACACGGAGCGCTTGCTTGTCGTCGGGGTTGCGAGGAACGACAACCGTCTCCAGCGTCGGCGGAGCGAAGGAGCGCTCGCCCGCCGCCGGCCGCGAGCTTCCGATCGGGTCGCCGATCTGGATCTCGGCGAGACCCCACAGCTTTCCGATCTCTCCGGCGGAGACGGACGCACCCCTCGCGGCCGCCCCCCGGTCGAAGACGCTGATCGCGGTCACCTTGCCTTCGACATCCCGTCCGAACCGCAGTCGGTCCCGCACTCGCACCGTCCCGGAGAACATGCGGACGTAGGCGATCTTCTCCCCGGCGGGACCGCGCTCGATCTTGAAGACCGTCCCGGAGACAGAGCCGTCGGCGACTCCTGCGGCCGCGGGCAGCAACTCGACGATCCCTGCCATGAGCGCGTCGACGCCCGCGCCCGTGATCGCCGAGCCGAAGAAGACGGGATGCGCGAGCGCGCGCTTCGTCTGCACGGCGAGCGCCTGGCGGAGTCGCCCGTAGGAGACGCCCGCCTCGTCGTCGAGGTACGCCGCCAGGATCCCGTCGTCGCGCTCGGCGAGCGCCTCGGCGAGCCTGGACCGGAAGGCGACGTCGCCCGCGCCGGCAGGCATGAAGCCGGCGGCTCGCGTCCCGAGCCCAGGCGCAGATCCGAGCGGAACGATCGCGGGCGTCAGTCGCTCCGAGATCGCCCGCAGGACCCGCTCGTCGCTCGCCCCCGGCCGGTCGATCTTGTTCACAAAGACGAGCGTCGGCACCTGCAGACGTTGCAAAGCCCGCATCAAGAGCGGCGTCTGCGGCTGAACACCTTCCACCGCTGAGATCACGAGCACGGCGCCGTCGAGCACGCGCAGCACCCGCTCCACCTCGGCGATGAAATCCGGGTGGCCGGGCGTGTCGATCAGGTTGACGGTGACGTCGCCGATCGCGAAGGACGCGACCGCGGACCGGATCGTGATCCCGCGCTGCCGCTCCAGCGCCAACGAATCGGTCTGCGTCGTACCGGCATCGACGCTGCCGATCTCGTCGATGACCCCCGCGGCGTAGAGCAGCCGCTCCGTGAGCGTTGTCTTACCGGCGTCTACATGCGCCAGGATCCCCAAGTTCAGCGTTTTCCGCGCCACGCGTCATACCCTCCGAATTGGTCGAGAAGCCCATTTCGATTGACATGAACGCTTGGCGCATCTTCGCTCCTTGGTCGATCGGCGCCGGGGTGTTGGCCCCGTGAATCATAAGGTGCTGGGCAGAAAAAGACCAGGAGGCGCCTTCACGGAGCCTCCTGGATCGAGTAACGCAGATCAGGTGGACCTAGTCGGGCAGCTTACAAACCCCTCAGATTTGTTGCGGAGAGTGCTTTCTGACGTCTGTTAGCCCCTGTCCGATCGCTACATATTGTAACATCTGTTACGTTTCGGTCGAGAAGGCCGTCTGCCCTTCGGCTTTCGCTGAGGGCCGCGATGCACCGAGCCATCCGGATTCTTTGACGCGGTAGCGGGAATAGGAACGCTTGTGACTCGCCCTTACCGGTGGCGACGAGCTTCTCCAAACGCCGGAGTTCAGTGCCGTCAGCTAGCCACTCCACGAGATATTCGAGCTTGGCTCGGTACTCCGGGTCGTTGCGGAGTTTCTCGAGCTTCTCTCGATCTAGGGGGCCATCCCCGACATTGCTCATGAACCCTTACCTCCTTTAGCCCTAGCTGGTCGTACGTACTGATTCTCTGACTGGCCGCTTGGGAAGCCCCCCACGAAGGCGGACGGAGTCAGCTGGCGAGACACGGGCTTGAAAAGCTGCTGCGCCGGCTCGTGTCCTCGCATGTGTGAGGTGCAACTCTCTCTTGGCACGGGTCATAGCCCTCATCGTAAGATCGGCTGCTGGCAGAGAATGACGTCCTCGGCCAACGTGCCGACGTAACAGGCTTTCGCGGCTTGTATCGTTTATGAATCAAGATGTGAGCCGAATCAGCAACGCCGGCTCGGTCGTTGCACCGCCCGGTGGGCGTTTAGGAAATACCGTAAGACTCATCTCGGCCCGGCCGCTGGGAAGCTGCTTCTCACCGATTGAGGTGAAGCCGTTCAGGGAGCGGTAGATCTTTCCTCGTGTCCCAGTTGGCGGCCGTAGCGGCATCGAGAGCACGCCGAAGCTGCTGTTTTGGATCGCCCGCCGGTAGCGCGAACAGTCGCGTGTACTCAGCCTGAACAGGCTTCCCGAGTAGACTTGTGCCTTCGCTCTGCTCTGTGGAGCGGATGAGGCGACCACCGGGCGGCTCGTAACGGCCAAGTGGGTCATCCTTGAGCGCCCGGACCTGCGCGCTAGGCCCACCACAGCCGACGAGGAGAGTCGCTACCGCAGCAGCCGAGGCAACCGCCTTGGTAGCGACCCTCCCGCGGTTCATGTCACCTGGCTCCGCACCGCCGCAGCTGTCCTTTCCGATGCCTTCCGCGGGCCTCCACTAGCCGAAGAGGGCAAGTGGGATGGGTGAGTTCGTCGTTGTGCCCTGTCCCAGCTCGCCAGAAGCGTTCGATCCCCAGATCCAAGCTGTGCCGTCCGCCCTCCAGGCGAGGCTGTGGCTGTAGCCCGATGCTATCGCCGCAGCGCCACTCAGATCATTCACCTTGAACGATTCCTCATCGACGACAGCGAGGAAGTGACCGGGACCTTCGCTCGGCCGTTCGACCTCCTCATCGAGGCCTCAGAACCGGAGACCGCCGGACGACGGACGGCAGAAACGTTGCGAGGCCCGGGGAACGGGCCTCGCGGTTTGAGTTACGAGTCTTGATGGAGCCAGCCGGGCTCGAACCGGCGACCTTCTGGCTGCCAGCCAGACGCTCTCCCAGCTGAGCTATGGCCCCTGGGAAAGGCCGATTCTAGCGACGGTGCGCTCGAAGTGCCTGTCCCCGCCC
>JACCTK010000003.1 GCA_013812465.1 Actinomycetota bacterium | reverse complement strand
GCTCCTGAACGCGAAGGCCCAGGTGATCGGGGTCAACGCCCAGATCGAGAGCGAATCGGGAGGGAACGACGGCGTCGGCTTCGCGATCCCCTCCCGGACCGTACGCTCGATCGCGACCCGGCTGCTGACTGCCGGGAAGGTGGAGCACGCGTACCTCGGAGTGGCGATCGACGGCACGGGCGGCGGCGCGCGGGTGGCCCAGGTGAACGCGGGGACGCCTGCCGAGGAGGCTGGACTCCAGGCAGGCGACGTGATCACAGGGCTCGACGGAACGACGATCGGGTCGGCCGCGGAGCTGCGGGCGGCGATCGACGCCCAGACGCCCGGCGAGACGATCCGCCTGACTTTCACGCGGGACGGGAAGAGTTCCTCCGTTTCCGTCACGCTGGCGAGGAGACCGTCACGAGCGGGCCAGAACCTTCGACACCAAAGGAGCGCCGAATGGGAGACGAAGACCACGCGACCGGCCAGCACCTGCTCACACGCCGGGCCTCGATCGTGAGGGCCGGCGGCCTGCTGGCGGCCCTCGGAGCTGGCGGCTGGAAGTCCGGGCTGCTCGAGGACGCGTCGGCGGCGGCACGCGGGGGCCCCGCCGGGGTCGCCTCCGGCGCCCTCAGATGCGTGCTGGCGCCAGAGCAGAGCGAGGGCCCCTACTTCCTGGACGCCGACAAGGTCCGCCGGAACATCACGGAGGGCAAGCCGGGGGTGCCGCTCGAGCTGCGACTCTCCGTCGTCGACGCCTCGACCTGCAGGGCAATCAGGGGAGCGGCCGTCGATGTCTGGCACTGCGACGCCTCGGGCTCCTACTCCGGCGTCAACGGGGCCGCATCGCGCTACCTGCGGGGAATCCAGCGGACGAACGCGAAGGGGCTCGCAACCTTCACGACGATCTACCCCGGCTGGTATCCGGGTCGCACCGTGCACATCCACGTCAGGGTCTTCATCTCGGGCGCCGTCGTCCACACGGGCCAGTTGTACTTCCCGGAGGCGACCAGCAACGCCGTGTACCGCCGAGCCCCCTACAACAGGCGATCCGGCCGGGACACCAGGAACGTCGTCGACAGCATCTTCCGGAACGGCGGCAGCCGCTCACTGCTCGGCATGAAGGCGGCCGGCAAGGGCTACGTCGGGTCGATCACGATGGGGGTGAACCGATGAGGTCTCGCGGTTAGGGGCCTGTCCGAAGAATGAACCGGGGCGCCTGACAGGCGTCCCGCGGCGCGATGCTGTGTCCTCAGTCGTGCCGATATGCCTGCATATCGGCACTCCCTGCGTCCTTGCCTCGCACCACGTGTCGCGTGTCATCCACCGCGGCCACTCTCCGGACAGGCCCCTAGCCGCGCGAGCAGGCGGCGCCGGCACAGCTCTTCAGCGCGGCGAGCCGGGCAGCGAGCGTGGCGCGAATCTCGCCAGTTGTTGGCAAGCGGAGTCAGACAACCTCCGCTCGCTCGAACCCGAAGAACGACCTCGTAGTCTCGGCCGCATGCGAATCCCTCGATCGCTCAAAGACGGGTGGCGGAGGGAGCCAGACTGGCTGGCAGACCTGCCGCGCCTAGCGACCGAATGTGCGGAGCGGTGGGGTCTCGTGCTCGAGGAGCCGTTTGACACGCCTCATTCGCTCGTCGTCCCTGCGGGCGAGGTCGTGCTGAAGCTGAACGCGCCAGCTCACTTCGAGGCCGATCACGAGGCGGAGGCCCTCGAGCGCTGGGCGGGACGCGGTGCCGTCCGTCTCGTAGCACGGGACGATGCGCACCGCGCCTTGCTGATCGAGCGCTGCAGACCTGGCACGCCTCTCTGGGACGCCGGGGTCGACGAGCCCGCTGTCATCGCTGAACTGCTCCCGCGGCTGCCGGTCGAGGCCTACAAGCCATTCCCCTTCAGGCTGCTCGAGGACGAGGCGGAACGCTGGGTCGAGGAGGTGCCGAGACGCTACGAGCAGGGCGGTCGACCATTCGAGCGGTCACTGCTCGCGTTCGCCGTTGACGTCTTCCGCAGCGTCAACCCGCGCGCCGCGTTCCTCGCGAATCAGGATCTCCACGGTGGCAACGTCCTCCGCGCAGAGCGAGAGCCCTGGCTCGTGATCGATCCGAAGCCGCTTGTCGGCGAGCGCGAGGTAGATGGTGTCGGGCTCCTGCGGAACGCCGCCTTCGATAGTGGGCCCGAGGCGTCGGTGCGGCGGTGGCTGGACGTCCTGCAGGAGCTCGGCCTCGACCGACAGCGACTCCGTGGTTGGGGCGTCGCACATGCGCTCGCGTGGGGATACGACGACGAACGAGGATGGTCGTCGAGGTCCGTGGAAGCTGCGCGCGAAATCTTCGCTGCCTGAAGGCGAATGGGCTCCGGGCGGCCCGTTCGATTTACCAAGCAGCCATCAGCGTTGTGAGTTCTCGCTTGAAGCTCTCACGGGCGAGGCTCAGTCAACGGCCGCTGACCGTTCCTCCGCGCCCTGACAGCTGCTAACGAAACGAGGTGCACGCCGCCAAGACGCGCCCCGTGGCGCGCCCCCGTGTCCGCTAGAGGTTCTGATCGACTCGCGCGAAGGCCGCGCCGAGACGTGCGCTTGTCTCGGCCAACCGTCAGCGGGCTCCATCGACGCGCGAGGTCGCCGCTGCAGCGCGCTTGGCTGCGCGACGTTCCTTCAGCGTCGTCTGTGCCTTCTTCTTCGCAAGCTTCTTCGGTTTTTCCTGACCCTTCATCTCATCTCCTCTCGGTGTCGTCTGCGTGTCCGCAGGTTGGTCGACATCGTCCAATTCAGCTTGGGTCGGCAGCGAACTGTACCCTGGCGGATCTCGCCGTCGTCGGTCTCTCGGCCGGCGCGTCTCGGTTCGGTCAGCATCGCCGGATCGCCTTCGTCAGCACGACCGTCTTCGCCGACACTCGCACCCGCGCAGTGACCTTCAGCTGCGCCGCCAGGCCCTTCGTGCCGATGCGCGCCACGAACGGCGCTTGCTTGTCGGTCGCCACCGTCTTGCCGTTGATCAGGAAGATGACCGAGCTCACGGCGGAGCCCTTCGCCGGGCGAACCGTGGCGACGACCGTCTTCCGGGAGCAGGCGACGACCAGCGTCGGCTTTCCGACCGGGGGCGGCACGGTCACTGCCTTGCCGAGGGTGAGCGAGA
>JACCTK010000418.1 GCA_013812465.1 Actinomycetota bacterium | reverse complement strand
TCAGCTGTCCTGGCGTGGGCGAGCTCACGTTTGCCTTCACCACGACGTCGGGCAACCCGCTTCGCGCCCTGACGTTCGAGATCATCCAGAGGCAGTTGAAGAGCGTCGGCATCCAGTTCACGCCGCGGTTCCTCTCGCCGGCCGTGCTCTTCGGCGGCGGCGTGCTCACCGGCGGCGACTGGCAGTCGGTGATGTTCACGTTCACCGGCGGGCCGACGAGCGCGGGAACGTTCTTCAGCATCGGCGGCTGCTCAGGCGACCAGAACTACGGCGCTGCCTGCAACAAGAAGGCATCCGCGCTGCTGCAGAAGGCGCAATTCACCCCTGATGCGGCGGATCGCAACAAGCTGCTCCATGCTGCCGAGGCCATCCTGGCGGACGAGGTCTTCTCGGTCCCGCTGTTTGCTCGACCCCAGCACCTCCTGCACAGCACCAAGGTGAAAGGGGCGCTCAGGAACCCGACCCTCCAGGGTGGGACCTGGAACGCCGAGACCTGGAGCGTCGCCTCGTAGGTAGTCGCATCGCTCGACCGTGCCGGGCCGCGACTGGCTGACACGGATCCCAGTCCCGCCCCGGCGCCGCAGGCCGGGGCGGGCTTGGCCTCGGTCGAGGGCCGTTACAGAGGCTTGCGGTACGTCGTCCAGCTGGCGACGACCTCGTAGCCGAGCCCGGCGTACAGGTCGAACGCCCCGTTCGGGTTCTCGGTGTGCACGCCGAGCGCGACCTCGGTCACTCCGCGGCTCGCAAGCTCGCGGATGCTCTCGACGATGAGCGCCTTCGCGACTCCGCGGCGCCGCCAGCGGCGTGCCGTCGAGATGTTCTCGGTCCAGCCGCGCTGGCGCCCGATATCGGAGTTCTGCGCCTCGTCGATGAACGAGCGGACCTGTCCCGCGACGCCTTCGTCGTCCCAGGCGACCTTCCACAGCGTCGGATCGTGGTACGGGAACGCGAGGATCTGCTCGTACCAGCTGTCCGTCGGCTCGACGTAGCCCCAGTGATCGCGGAAGGCCTCGACGTCGGCCTCCCAGATCGTGCGCACCTGATCCTCGGTCACGGGGCGGATCTCGACGCCCTCCGGGAGGCGGTGGTCCGGGAGATCGTCGACCGACGGCCGCACCATCTCGGCGGAGTACGTGACTGGCTCGAAGCCGGCGGCGCGGACGAGCGCTGTCGCGGCCGCGTTGCGATCGTTGATGTAGACCTGGAACTGCTTGTCCGACGCGTCGTGCTCGGCGGCGATCTCGCGGAGCCGATCCTCGTTCCAGGCAAAGAGCGCTGTGCCCACGCCGCGGCCGCCGAACGCCGGGTCGACGAAACAGACTTGCGTGTACGTACGCGGACCGTCGACCTCTTGATCCCACGTGACGCGGCTGTATGCGACGGGTCGACTGTCGATCTCGACAACGACCAGGTCGACTCGTGGATCGCAGCGCTCGAGGTGGGAGTACCCGGCGGCGATCGTCTCGGCTGTCTCCACCCGATCGTTCCCCTCGCCTCTGGCGAACGCCGTGATGATCCGCGCGAAGTGCGCGTAGTCGGACTCGTCTCGAAACGGCCTGAAAACGACCTCGGTGAGCTCGGGCAGCGCGGGCATCGGGTGCAATCTCTATCAGCCAATTCATAGAAACGCGTGCGACCATTGGCTCTTCGTGCGAGCGAGACAAGGAGATCCAGCGTGACCGAGCGTGAAATGAGCCGCAGGCGACTTCTGGAACTGGGTCTCGCGCCACCCGTGGCGGCGCTCTTCGCAGGCGCCGACGCGCTCGTCCGCGACGGCGGCGCTGCTCCGCTGCTCCGGGCGACGCCGATGATCGTGGACGCCGACGACCCGACGCCCGAGCTGACCGAGGGTCCGTACTTCACGGCCAGCTCGCCGAGCCGCCGGTCGATCGTTCCGGCAGGAGCGACCGGGACACGGCTGACTCTTTCCGGACGCGTGCTCACCACCTCCGGCAAGCCGGTGCCGAAGGCGCTCATCGACTTCTGGCAGTGCGATGCGCGCGGGATGTACGACAACAGTGGCTATCGCTTCCGAGGCCACCAGCTCACCGACGCTCGGGGGCGGTACACGCTGCAATCAGTGGTGCCGGGCGTCTATCCCGGAAGGACGAAGCACATCCACGTGAAGGTACAGGCGCCGAGGAGGTCCGTCCTGACTACCCAGCTCTTCTTCCCCGGAGTCTCCGACAACAGAGCCGACTTCATCTTCACCTCCCAGTGCCTCGTGACCGGTGGGCGAGTCGTCGGCGGACGACGGGTCGCCCGCTTCGACTTCGTGCTCGACCTCTAGCTTGGCTCAGACCAGAAACGCTAGCGCGATTTCTGGTCGCGCAAATGCCTAAAGGCGTCCGCAGCGCCCGTTGCTCTCATTCAAGGAGACAGCGGCTCGCTCGACTACCGTCCCGCGCGTGAACACGCGCTTGGTGTCGCGGGCACGATCGCACCCGTCCGCAGTCGTCACAGCGGCGCTCGTGCTTCTCTGGTTCGGAGTTGGAGCGGTGCTCGCGATCTGGTACTCGGGCCGGATACAGGACTGGTCGGTGATGACCGACGAGCTTTTGTACGCGAAGCTCGCGACCGCGATCGCCACCTCGGGCTCGCCGCTTCCCGAGGTGCACGGAACGTCAATCGCCGTCTACAACCAGCTCTACCCGCTGCTCATCGCGCCGCTCTACGGAGCGCTCACGCCGCCGCAGGCCTTCCGGGCCGCCCATGTGCTGAACGCGTTCGTGATGACGAGCGCGGTCTTTCCCGTGTATCTGCTCGGCCGACAGGTGCTTCCCCGGGCCTGGGCGTTCGCGGTCGCGGGCATCTCGGTCCTGATCCCCTGGATGGTGCTCACCGGCTTCCTCATGACCGAGGCAGCCGCCTATCCCGCGTTCGTGTGGGCGCTGCTCGGGCTCCAGTTGGCCATCGCCGCTCCGAGCCCGCGACGCGACGTCCTCGCCGTGGGCGCTCTGGGTCTCGCGATCCTCGCGCGAACGCAGTTCGCGGTGCTCGCGCTCGTCCTGCCCCTGGCCATCCTCGGACATGAGGTCGGGGTGCGGCGGAGCCTGCGCGCGGGGATAGTGCAGGCGGTACGCGGCCACCGCGTTCTCGCCGCGGTCTACGCGGTAGGCATCATGCTGGCGGCCATCCTCGCGGCGGTCGGCTCGTTCGGCAGCTTGCTCGGTGTGTACGCGGTCACGGTCGAGGAATCCGTCCTGCCCTCCGGCGTGTGGGCAGCCGCGGCCCGGCATCTCGACGCCGTCGCCATCGGCTGCGGGCTTGTCCCCCTGATTCTCGGGGGTGGCTGGATGCTCTCGACGGTCGCTCGCTCGCGCAGCCGGGCCGAGCACGCGCTCGCGACCCTCTCGCTGGTCACGGTCACGCTTCTCACCTTCGAGGCCGCCTCGTTCAGCGTCCGCTTCGGCGACTCGGTCGTGCGCGACCGCTACCTCTTCTACGTCGTTCCGCTCCTTCTGATCGGATCCGCGGCCGCTCCACGCAGCGGACACCGTTGGCGCGTCGCGGCGGGGGCGGGAGCTGTGACAACTCTCTTTGCGCTGACCGCCGCGCAGCTGCCGTTCACCGTCTATCCGGGCGTGTGGATCGACTCGCCCGCGAGCGTGCTCAACGAGCTCCTGATCGAGCAATCGGGGGCGCTCGGCACGGGAACGTTCGTCGCGCTACTCGGCCTCTTCACCGGCGTGGTGCTCGTTCTGGCGCTCGTGCTCTCGCCCCGGATCCCCTTCGCGATCCTCTCGCTCGTCACGGTGCTGGCCTTCTCCATCCTGACGCTGCGAAGCGAGGTCGACCGGGTCGTCGAAGGAACCGGACTCAGCGGCCGCCCGCTCGCGGGAGCGCCCGGGCTCGTTCTGGACTGGGTGGACACCGTGGTGCCGGAGGGAGAGCGGGCTGCGCTCGTCGCGTTTCCGGTCTCGACCGCCTGGGACACGACGGCGATTCGCTGGTGGGACGTGCAGTTCTGGAATCGGAGCGTCACCCATGCCTACGTCGCGACGGACGAGAACTTCCGGTACACCCCGTTCCCGTATCGCGCGCTCGAGATCGACTGGTCGAGCGGTGAGACCGAGGACACCGACGATGCCCCGCCGTACGTCGTCGCCGCGCCCGGCGACTCGCGATTCCTGCTCGCCGGCCGCGAGCAGGCCGCGAACCTCGGCTTCGTCCTTCGCCAGGTGGAACGCCCGTACCGCGCCCTGTGGATGAGCGACGGCCTGCAGACGGACGGCTGGACGACACCCGGCCGCGCGGCGACGATCCGGGCGTACGCCGAGCCCGGGGTCGGCTCCTCGCTCATTCGAGTCCGGATAACCCTGCGCGCGCCGGATGTCGCGCCCGCGAGCTACCAGCTCACCGGAGCGGGCCGGACTCGCGCCGGCGCCCTCGCCCCGGCCGAGCAGCGACTGGAGACCGTGCGTGTGTGCCTCTCTGCCGGCTCCGTCGCCGATATCAGGCTCATGAGCACGAGTAACGCCCAGATCGCCGATGTGCAGGTCGGTCCTGGAGTAGACGGCACTCGGGCGGTCGGCGTAGGCGTCGGCCCGATCTCGATTCGGTCCTTCGGCGGGTGCTAGCGTGGGGCGCCGTGGAGCGCTGGCATCTTCCGTCGATCGATGTGAGTGGAAAACGCGAGCCGCGGGTGCTCTTCTCGCGCCCGGAATGTCGCGCGGTGCTGCTCGATCTCCAGGAGGGCGAGGAGATGGGAGACCACCGGGTTCATGAGCGGACGATCGTCGAGGTCGTCTCCGGGCGGCTCGAGGTCACCGTCGACGGCGACTCCGTCGAATGCGACTCCGGGACGTTGCTCGCGTTCGAGCCCGGAGAGACTCGCCGCGTACTCGCGCTGACACCCGCGCGCATCGTGCTTCTGCTCACGCCCTGGCCCGGCGACGGCCACTTCCGCGCAGGTGAGAGCACCGACTCGGAGCGGATGCCCGCCAACGCCATCGCCCAACCCCTCCGCTAGCGAGTCGATCAAGTGGACGAGCGGCTGGAGCGAAACAAGGACACCGCCAAGGCGTTCTACGACCTGATGTTCAACCAGTCCCGCCCGGCCGAGGCGATCGAGCGCTATGTGGGAGACACGTACATCCAGCACAACCCCGACGTCGCCGACGGCAAGGAGGCGTTCATCGCGTACTTCGAGCGCATGGCGCACGAGTATCCGGGCAAGCAGGTCGAGTTCAAGCGCGCGCTCGCAGAGGACGATCTCGTCGTCCTCCATTGCCACCAGACCTGGCCTGGCGAGTACGAGTACGCGGGGATCGACATCTTCCGCTTCGACGAGAACGGCAAGATCGTCGAGCACTGGGACGTCCTGCAGGTCGTCCCCGAAAAACCCGAGAACGACAACACGATGTTCTGACCTCGAAGGGAGCTGCGATGGCCGACTACACGATCAAGCGCCTGGAAGAGGTCGACGACGTTCTCGGCGACTACCCCGGCGAGATGCGGATGATGGCGGCCGCGCTCGACGCCGAGCAGGTCGCGTTCACCTTTCGGCGCATGCCCCAGCACACGGGCGGAAAGGGCTCGTACGGCCACCGGCACAAGACGCAGGAGGAGATCTACTTCGTGGCGTCGGGCAAGCTCCAGTTCAAGCTCGCCGACGACGTGTTCGATCTGGAGCAGGGAACGGTCGTCCGGGTGTCGCCCGAGACCTGGCGCTCGGTCTGGAACGAGGAGCCCGATGACGCTGAGCTGATCATCGTCTCCAAACGAGTCGAGGGTGGGTCTGCCGAGGACGCCGAGTACCTCGAGAACTTCTGGCCCGCGTAAAGGGCAAGGTGTGACCTGGTTCGAGGGCCGGGCATACCCGGCCCCTACCTCCAGGGACGAGGTCGGAGGCCCTAGCCGCGAGGCCAGGACAGCACCTCGACCACCGGCCTCTGCCACTGCTCGTGGAACGCGGGGCCACGCGGGCCGGCCCCGGCGACGATCGGCTCGTTGCCGGGGAAGTGCACGTAGCCGTCCTCGCCCCAGCTGCCCGCGAACGCCATCCAGCTGGGCGTCGTGGCCGTCACCGGCACAAGTCGGGGGCGGACGATGCGACCGTTCCCCGCATAGTCGACCGGTCGGGCGCCGTAGGCCTCGATCACCGAGATCAGCGCCGGCTCCACGAAGCGAGGGTCGAGGCGGTGCGCGCCCGGCGCGAAGAAGTTCGCGTGTGAGCCGAGCCCGACGTAGACGAGCGGCCGCAGCCCGCGTCGCTTCACCTTTGACCACATGCGCTGCGCGCCTGCGCTGTGCCGCGAGAGGCCCAGGACGAGAGCCTTTCCCTGAAGGTCGAGGATGACGGAGACCGCCTCCCAGTCCCCTTCGTGCACTTGCCAGAGATCGCCGGGTGGGACGGTCGGGCTGTACGCGTTGTACGGGTACCAGATCCAGTACTGGAGATCGATGCGGTTCTTCACGCGGAACGCCGCGCCGTACACGACCGGCGCGGCGGGATGCGCGGCCTGAGCCGTGACGTAGCACGAGGTGGCGGCGATGCCGTCTCGCGCCCGGCAGAACCTCTGATCGAGACGGAGGTCTGCTCCCCCGGACGGGAGCGGCTCGGCGATCGTCGACCAGCCCGAGCCCGTCCTGCGCTGAAGATCGGAGTCGGCCAAATAACCCTCGACGGGAATCGGCCGAAGCTGCTCCGCAGGATGCAGCACGAGAATCGGAACGTGGCGTGCGAGAAGCGCGGCCACGGACGGAGACGGGGCTCCGGTGGCTCCCGAGGGGACGAGTGCGCCGACGGCCACGAGCAGGACCGCCGCGCCCGTCCCAGCTCGATGCAGACTCAGGAAGCCGTACGTGGCAGCTCGCCGTCAGGCGTCAGCTCGTCGACGACCTCGGGCACGGCCTGGGCAATCTCGTCTGCAGCCTGGCTCGTGGTGATGCCGAGCTTTGCGGCGATCCCGGACACCACGTCGTTTCCGAGCGCCTTCTCGATCTGGTCTCCGACGACCGGCAGGTTCTCGCCCTTCGAGATCCAGCTCGACACCTGCTCGTCGAGCCCGCTCTCGCGAAACTTCTGGGTGATGCCGGAAAGGTCTCGGTCGCGGATCAGCTGCTTCACCTCGTCGATCGCACTCATGCTCGTCTCCTTCCGAACGGCAACGGACGCCGGACGATATCTACGGGCGAGCCCAGTCAGCGAGCGCCTCGATCAATGCTCGAAGTCGCACGCCGTCGGTCGTCAACACGTACTCGACCCGAGGCGGCCTGGCATCCGTCACCTCGCGTCGTAGCACTCCCCCCCGCTCGAGCTCCACGAGGCGTTGCGTCAGGGTCCCCGGCGGGATCTCCCCGAGCGCCTGCCGGAACTCCCCGAAGCGGGTGCAGCCCTGATGGGAGGCGTAGAGGATCGAGACCGCGTAGCGACGCTCGAGGAGGTCCGCCACGCGGCGGACCTCCTCGGGAACGGGAGCTTGAGCTTTACAACGCCACATTCGACTCGACCGACGCCTCCTCCAGCGCGAGCGAGAGCACCTCGCCGATCGACATCACGGGATGGAACGTGACGTCCTCCCTGACGTTCTCCGGAATCTCCTCGAGATCGCCGCGGTTCCGCTCGGGGATGACGATGTCGGTGAGCCCGGCCGCGTGCGCGGCGAGGACTTTCTGCTTGAGCCCGCCGATGGGCAGGACACGGCCCTGGAGCGTGATCTCGCCCGTCATCCCGACCGTGTGTTTCACCGGCCGGCCGGTGAGGAGCGAGGCGATCGCCGTCGCCATCGTGATTCCCGCGCTCGGCCCGTCCTTCGGGATCGCGCCGGCGGGAACGTGCACATGGAACGCGCGGTTCTCGAACGCCTCCTCGTCGATGCCGAGCCGCGTGGCGAGCGCACGGACCGTCGAGATGGCGATCTGCGCGGACTCCTTCATGACCTCGCCGAGCTGGCCGGTGAGGAGGAGCTTGTCGCCGTTTCTGTGCGACGTCGCCTCGATGAAGAGTACGTCTCCTCCCGTTGCGGTCGCCGCCAGTCCCGTGGCGACTCCCGGCACTGCCGTTCGCTCCGCCACCTCACGGTAGAACTTCTGCCGCCCGAGCGCCTCACGGACTGCGTCCGCATCGATCTCGACCGGAGGCGCCACCGTCTCGGATGCGATCGTGGTCGCGGTCTTTCTGAGTACCGTGCCGAGCTCGCGCTCGAGCTGGCGCACCCCCGCCTCACGCGTGTACTCGCTGACGATGAACCCGAGCGCCTCGTCCGGGATCGACACCTCGTCCTCGCGCAGGCCGTTTCGCTCCCGCTGCCTCGGCCAGAGGTAATCGCGGGCGATGGCGACCTTCTCGTCGGTCGTGTAGCCGTCGAAGCGGATGACCTCCATCCGGTCGAGGAGCGGACCCGGGATCGTCTCGGCCATGTTCCCCGTGGCGATGAACAGGACCTCGGAGAGGTCGAGCTCCACATCCAGGTAGTGGTCGCGGAACGAGTCATTCTGCGCCGGGTCGAGCACCTCCAGCAGCGCCGAGGAAGGATCGCCACGCCAGTCGGCGCCGACCTTGTCGACCTCGTCGAGCATGATCACCGGGTTCATCGTCCCCGCGTCTCGGAGCGCGCGCACCAGCCGTCCCGGAAGCGCGCCGATGTAGGTGCGCCGGTGCCCCCGGATCTCGGCCTCGTCGCGGATGCCGCCGAGCGACATGCGAACGAACTCGCGACCGGT
>JACCTK010000413.1 GCA_013812465.1 Actinomycetota bacterium | reverse complement strand
TCAGCTTCCACGACCTGATCTGGGAGACCCCGACGAAGAGCTCACAGGCGTGGTTCGTGCGACATTTCGGACCCGAGGTCAACCTCGGCAATATCCCGCCCGACGAGGTCATCGCGCTCGAGACGCTCCGCCTGGGGCTGCGCGCCGACACATTGAAGGAGGTCCTGCTTGGCGATTCAGCCGCTGTCGAGCCCGCCCCGGCTCCCTGACCTCGACTTCGAGGCCATGACCGCCGAGGAGGTGCTCGCCTGGGCGCATCGATTCTTCTGGCCGCGTGTCTGCCTCACCTGCTCCTGGCAGAAGCAGTCCTCGGTGCTCGTGCACATGGTCGCGGAGCTGGGGCTGCGCATCGACACGGTCGAGCTCGACACGCACCTCTTCTTCCGCGAGTCCTACGAGACGCGCGACCAGCTCGTCGAGCGCTACCAGCTGAAGCTGATCCGGCCCGAGATCCCCACGATCGCCGAGCAGCACCGCACCGACGGCCCGAACCTGTGGGAGCGCGATCCCGACCGCTGTTGTCACATCCGCAAGGTCGAGCCGCTCGTGAATGCGCTCGCGCCGTACGACGCCTGGATCTCTGGGATCCGGCGCGACCAGGCACCGAGCCGCGTGGACACCCCGAAGGTGCAGTGGTCCGAGCGTTACCAGGTTTTCAAGATCCACCCACTCGCCGACTGGGACGAGCAGCAAATTTGGACGTACGTCAACGAGAACGACATCCCCTACAATCCGCTGCACGACGCGGGGTACCGTTCGATCGGCTGCATTCCCTGCACGCGGCCGACGCGCCCGGACGAGGAGGAGCGTGCGGGCCGCTGGGCCGGCTCCGACAAGCTGGAGTGCGGCATCCACGAAAACGCGAGATTGGAGAGAACTGCATGAGTCAGCACATCTATGCGCACGAGCATCCCGAGTCGGAGACCGATCGAGGCGGAGGCTTCACCCTCTGGTTCACCGGCCTCTCGGGCTCGGGGAAGACCACGATCGCGCACCACGTCGGCCCTGAGATGGACCGCCGCGGTCTCGTTGTCGAGTACCTCGACGGAGACACCGTGCGGACGCACCTCTCGAAGGGGCTCAGCTTCTCGAAGGAGGACCGCGATGCTCACGTCGAGCGTCTCGGCTGGGTCGCCTCGCGGATCACGCGCCACGGCGGCGCGGTCATCGTGGCGGCGATCTCGCCTTACGAGCAGGCGCGATCGAATGCGCGAGCGCTCGTCGAGGAGCACGGGCCGTTCGTCGAGATCCACGTAAAGACCTCGTTGGATGAGTGCGCCCGCCGCGATGTGAACGGCCTCTACGCGAAGGCGTTCGCCGGCGAGATCAAGGGCTTCACCGGGGTCGACGATCCGTACGAGGCGCCGGCGTCTCCGGAGATCGTCGTCGACACAGAGGGGATCAAGCCGGAGGAATCCGCCGCCATCGTGATCGCAAAGCTCGAGGAGTTGGGGCTCGTTCCCGCTCAGGTGCGCGCATGACGGTCGCGGCGGCTGACCGCTTGATCCGTCCCCACGGCGGCTCGCTGGTCGATCGGACCGGCGACCGCCCGGACGATCTCGACGGGCTCGACCAGGTCATGCTCACCTCACGGGAGCTCTCCGACCTGGACATGCTTGCTTCGGGCGCCCTCTCGCCGCTCGAGGGGTTCATGAGCAAGGCCGACTACGAGCGGGTCATCGCGGAGATGCACCTCGCGAACGATGTCCCCTGGGCGCTCCCCGTGTGCCTCGCGGTGGATACGGCCCCCAACACCGAGCGCGTCGCGCTGACCGACGTGACAGGCCGCCCGGTAGCAGTGCTCGAGGGGGAGGGCGTGTTCGAGTACGACAAGGCCCAGGAGGCGGAGCTCTGCTTCCGCACGACCGACGAGGCGCATCCGGGAGTCGCCCGCTTGTACGGGCAGAAGCCGCTCTATCTCGCGGGCAAGGTGACCGTCTTCGAGCGCTCGCAGCCTGAGTTCCCGGAGCTCGCGCGCGATCCCGCGGAGACGCGGCGGATCTTCGCCGAGCGGGGCTGGAAGCGCGTGGTCGGGTTCCAGACGCGAAACCCGATCCACCGCGCGCACGAGTATCTGACGAAGGTCGCGCTCGAGACCGTGGACGGCCTGCTCGTGCATCCGTTGGTCGGCGACACGAAGTCGGATGACGTTCCGGTCGACGTGCGGGTCGAGTGCTACGAGACCCTGCTCGACGGCTACTACCCGGAGGACCGCGTCCTCCTCTCGGCGTTTCCGGCGGCTATGCGCTACGCGGGGCCGCGCGAGGCGATCTGGCATGCGATATGCCGCAAGAACTACGGCTGCTCGCATTTCATCGTCGGCCGCGACCACGCGGGAGTCGGCGACTACTACGGCACCTACGACGCTCAGCTGATCTTCGACGAGTTCGCGCCGCACGAACTCGACATCGAGCCGATGTTCTTCGAGCACACCTTCTGGTGCAACGTCTGTGGATCGATGGCGAGCACGAAGTCGTGCCCACACGGGCCGGACGATCGTGTCTTTCTCTCAGGAACGAAGGTGCGCGAGATGCTCGGCGAGGGTGACGTCCCGCCGGTCGAGTTCACGCGACCCGAGGTGGCACGCGTCCTGATCGACGCGTATCGAGGGGGTCAGGCTGAAGCCTGACCCCAGGTGATCGATGGACTGGAAGTTCACGGTTGTCGGTCTCCTGACGGGACTTCTCGTGGGGATGACCGGCATGGGGGGCGGGTCGCTGATGACCCCGATCCTGGTCTTCCTGTTCGGGATCCCGCCCACGACCGCGATCGGGACGGACATCGCGCACGGCGCTGCCTTCAAGACCGTGGGCGCCGTCCAGCACCGGCGCATGGGCAACGTCCGCGCCCGACTTGCGGGCTGGATGCTGATCGGCTCGGCGCCCACGTCGTTGCTGGGTGTGTGGAGCGCCGTGCAGATCACCGATCGCTACGGCGACGGCGTCGAGGACGTCATGGCCAAGGTGCTCGGCGCCGCGCTCCTGTTCGGAACAGCCGGTCTGATCGCGAAGAGCCTGATCCAGACCAAG
>JACCTK010000390.1 GCA_013812465.1 Actinomycetota bacterium | reverse complement strand
CGATCGGACCGGATGGACAACCACGTGAGGTGAAGACACCGCGCGTAGAGGCGAAGGACGAAGCGGTCAGTCGAACGGCCTGTACTCAATCTCACCCGCCGCGATCGCACGGTTGAGCTCGAGCAGGAGCCGGTTCGACTCTTGTGCGTCGTGCGCCGCCGAGGCGGGCCAGCCGTAGGCGGCAGCGACCGCCTCGTCGAGGGCGTCGTGCAACCCCCGCAGGTCGCGGTAGGCGCCGTCGTCGACCTCGTTGTAGAGCTTCGTGAGCCCGATCTGGCGCTCGAGGCAGATCTCCGAGCGGCGCACGATCAGCCTACGACCGGCCTCGGCGACGGCTTCCCGCTGAACCTCGTCGGGCTGTGGCCACGGAAATGTCTCGAACGCTGATGTCGGCGTGTAGCGGAATCTGTCCTCGAGGGTCGACGACTGCGCCCGAGCCCACTCTTGGTGCGTTAGCGAGGAGAGAACTCCAATGGCGTGGTCGTCCTCCATCGCGAAGACGAGGACGATGTCCCCCGGGCACACACTGACTGGCTGCCACGTGAACAGAATCCTCTTGCCGTACCGGTTCGCAGCGACAAAGCGAGACAGACCAGCGAGGGCATCGCGCATTTCGCCACGGGGTCGGCCGAACCGCCACCATGAGGTTCGAAACCCAGCGTCACGGTTCTGATCGCGTTCAGGCTTAACCCGCTCGCGCACAATGGTCATCGGTGCCGCATACCGCTGCGCGTCCTCGTACGAAAGAAATCCGAAGTCGATCACATACCTGCGAGGCTTGCTCTCCGGGTCGCTGACGATGTCGTCCCCCACGAGGTATGGGCGCACAACATCGCGGTTCGTCGGCGAGTTGAGTAAGCGCTCAGCCTCTTCCACATCAAGAACGAACCCTCGTCCGACTGGGATCGGACCCTGGAAGGCCCGTCCGGCATTCACGGAAAGACGAGTCGCGGATGTGATGTCGCTCGTCGGGCTTCGTAGCGACGACGTGATGCCATCCACCTCTTGCCCGTCGAGAACGACACGAGCGGGCACGGCGTCGGGCGCTCGTAGCCAGTTCACGATGCTCACGTCGACAGCCGCTTCACCTGACCAGTCCTGAGTTGAAATGGCATTCGTAATCGTTCCGCCGGTCTCAAGGATCCACTCAAGACTCGGCCCGCGGTTCCGGTTCTGCGAAATTGAGTTCGTCGCGACCAGACCGGCACGACCACCCGTATCGAGCCGCTCGTGTGCCTTTCGAAACCAGTACACGGCGTAGTCCTTGACCCCGATCCCGAACTCCGATTTCAGCCACTCGACGTAGTCGTCGCCGAGCTCGCCCCGCAGACGCTGCGAGCCGTGGTACGGCGGGTTGCCGATGATCGCGTCCGCCCGCGGCCACTCCAGCTTGAGCGCGTCGCCGCGTCGTATCCCCGAGAGATCGACGAGCGGCAGCACGCGCTCCTCGAGGTCGAGCTCGTCGACGGCGAGCTTGTGGCCCATCCACATCGTGACGCGGGCGAGCTGCACCGCGAATGGGTCGAGCTCGATGCCCTTGATGTTCGTCAGCGGGAAGTAGACGGCCAGCGTCTCCTGCTCGCGCAACCCCGCGCTCCGGCGCATGTCGCGCGCTCGGCGGCGCAGCTCGGCCTCGATACGGCGCAGCTCTCGGTACGCGACGTAGAGGAAGTTGCCCGAGCCGCACGCCGGATACAGGACGACGTAGCGCATAAGCGCGTCCTGCGCCTCCTGCACGTCCGCAACCGTTCGGCAGGCTGCGATCCGCTCGCGCCACGGCTCCACCACTGTCGGCAGGACGATCTTGAGGATGTCTGCTTCCGCCGTGTAGTGGGCGCCGAGGGCCCACTGCCGCTCACGTCCGAGCGCGCCCTACAGGAGCGCTCCGAAGATCGCGGGCTCCACTCTGCGCCAGCTCGACTCGCAAGCCTGCCGCAGTAGCTCGAGCTCCTCGCGCTCGACGTGCACGCGCGCGGGCCGCGCGAACAGCGAGCCGTTCGCGTACGGCGTACCCGCGTAGAGACCCTCGCTCGGCCTGTCGCGGGGCTCGTTCAGGTATGCGAAGAGCTGACCCAGGTCGTCCTGGCTCGAGCGCGCGGGGTCGGCGAGGAGCCCGTCGAGCACCCGGGTGAAAAGGTGGGAGGGAAGCATCGCGAGGTCCTCGGCGAACATCGCCCACACCGACTGGAGTACGAAGTCGCGCAGGACGTCGCGGTCGGCGGCGCGGCGCTCGCGCAGCATCCCGTAGACGGAGGTGACGAGCGACACGGCCTCGCGCGTCACCTCCGTCTGATCGTGCATGAACACGGGCCGGCCACCGGCCAGGAACAAGAGCGCGTC
>JACCTK010000383.1 GCA_013812465.1 Actinomycetota bacterium | reverse complement strand
TTCGGATCGCCCGGCGCATGCTCGGGCCAGAGGGACTGACCGAGAAGCGGACCGCATTCTCCGATCCCGACGTCGTCATGGCGTGGTCGGAAGCACACGCGGCTGGCGTGTCCGCTGACCGAGTTCGACAGCTCGCCGCACGGCTCACGCAGACCGATGGCGTCGAGCGCGTCGGCGAGGCGCCGTCACCGGGCCGTCCGACCCGCTATTCGACGGCCGAGCTCGTTGCTATCGAACAGGCTGCACTCGCGCTCGTGGAACGCGGCCGCGACGCCGGAGCTCCGTCGATCCCCGAACAGCGTCTGACCGAAATCGAGCGTGCCGACAGGATCGCCCTCTCCGACGAGCAGGAGGCGATGGTGCGCGAGGTCGCGACCAGCCCGAGCCGCGTCGTCTGTGTCGTCGGCCTCGCGGGCGCAGGCAAGACGACCGCCACCCACGCCGTTGGCCAGGTCTTCGCACACGCCGGCATTCACGTCCTCGGCGCCGCGCCGTCGGGCGTCGCCGCGGAGAAGCTCCAGGACGAGACCGGCATCCGCTCCGCCACGCTCCACCGCGTGCTCGAAGAGGCGCGGCGCGACGGCGGCCTGCCGCACGGGTGCGTGCTCGTCGTCGACGAGGCCGGCATGGCCGAGACGCGCATCCTCGCACCCGTGCTCGAGCTCGTCGAGCAGGCGCACGGCAAGGCGATCCTGATCGGTGACCCGCACCAGCTCCCCGCCGTCGGCGCCGGAGGGCTCTTCGCCGGCGTCGTCGAGCGCGAAGGCGCCGTTGTCTTGAAGGAGAACCGCCGCCAGCGCGATGAGCTCGAGCGGGAAGCCCTTGCTCGCGTCCGCGGTGGTGTAGGCCGCGACTACCTCGCCTACGCCGAGAAGCGCGAGCGGCTCGTCGTCTCCGAGAGCCCTGTCACGACGCGAGCCCGCCTGCTCATCGATTGGTGGGAGCACGCCCGTGACGATCTCGCCGGCAACGTCATGCTCGCACTCCACCGGCGTGACGTCGCCGACCTCAACCAGCTCGCCCGCTCGCTCATGGATGCCGATTGCCGTCTCGGCAAGGCGCGGCTCACCGTCTCAGGCCGCGAGTTCGCCAGTGGCGACCGCGTCGTCTGCCTACGCAACTCCGACGTCCTCGACGTCAAGAACGGCACCTGTGCAACAGTCGAGCGAGTCGACCTCAACCAGCGGACGCTCACCGTCTCAACCGATCGCGGTCCGAGCGTCGAGCTCAGCCGCCGCTACCTGGAGACGGGCAACGTCCGCCACGCGTACGCCCTCACCGGCCACGCCGCCCAGGGCCTTACGGTGGAGCGCGCCTTCGTCCTTGGAGCCGGAGAGGCGCGGCTGCAGGAGTGGGGTTACGTCGCCCTCTCGCGCGCGCGAGCGCAGACCCGTCTCTACGTGACCGGCAACCCGCGCGAGCACGAGAGCCATTTCCACAACCTCGACGACCGTGACCCACTCGCCCGTTTCGGCCGAGCACTTGAGGAGTCAGCAGTCGAGCGGCTCGCGGTCGACCAGCGACCGCTCCCGTCCGGACCGAGGCATGCCGCGCGGCCAGAGATCGAGCGCCCGGCGGCTAGACCGGATGACCAGTTGCACCTTCGGCTCCTCGAGCAGAAGCGCCGCGTACTCACGAAGACGCAGGAAAGGGCTGAGGGAAAGCTCGGCGTCGCCGAACGCGAACTGGCGAGGTGTGGCGCGCTGCGACGGCGCCGCCGTGATGAACTCCGTGGGGAAATCGAGCTGCAACGTCATTCGATCGAACTTGTCAGCGAGCGGCTCGTCGAGAGCGTGGCTGTGCTTGAGAAGGCAAAGCTTGAGTTGAAGCGGGCTGATCGGGCGCCAAAGGACCGCGCACAGGAAGTCGAGCGCGCCGGCGGAACCCGCGAGGGACTCAGGCTCACTCTCGAGCGGTAGATGGCTGGAGCAAAAGGTTGACACAGGCAGACACCGTGGCGAAGAAAGACACCGTCTGGCCGATGACGCGCCCGACGCAGGCGAAGCACACGATCCTGCGGAAGTATCTCGACGCTTGGCTTCCCATCCTCGGCGCAGGGCGTCATGCGCACGAACACGTTGTCCTCATCGACGGCTTCGCCGGTCCCGGCCGCTACTCGGGCGGCGAGCCAGGTTCGCCGTTGATCATGATCAAGGCATATCTCGATCACTCTGCGACGCTCGACGCCGCCGCTCACTTCTTCTTCATCGAGGAGCACGGCGAGCGTTGCGAGCACTTGCGCCGCGAGGTCGCGGCGCTGACGCTTCCGTCGAAGGTGGAGGTCGAGATCCTCGAGGGTTCGTTTGTTGACGAGTTTCCTGTCCTGATCGAGCGGCTCAGGACGCAGTTCGGGCAGCTGCCGCCGACGTTCGCGTTCATTGATCCGTTCGGCGCAGAAGAGATCCCCGCCGCGCTGTCGACGCCGCTTCTCCGGATCCCTCGCTGCGAAGAGCTGGTCTACTTCCCGGTCGGGTTCCTCGCCCGCTTCGCAGAGGGTCCAGAATTCAAGCCGATCCTTGACGGCCTCTACGGCGGCCAGGAGTGGAAGAAGGCGCTCGCCGCGCCCGACTTCGAGACGAAGAAGCGCATTCTCCACGACCTCTTCCTCGCCGAGCTCCAGCGGCACGTCCCTTGCGTGCGCTCGTTCGAGATCACCCCGGCGGCCGAGGTCGGCGGCAACACCTACTACCTCTTCTTCTGTACCGGTTCGAAGATGGGGCTGCGTCGGATGAAGGACGCGATGTGGCAGGTCGATCCGGAGACCGGACAAGCGTTCCGAGACTCAACGCTCGCCGATCATCCTGTCCTCTTCGAGCAGGAAGCCGATCTTGGCCGGCTGCAGGACATGCTGCACGAGAGGTTCGGCGCCCGGTGGTTCACGATCGAGCAGGCAGAGCAGTTCACGCTGCTCGAGACGGCCTTCCGTGACAACGGCCACCTCAAGCCGAGGCTCAAGACGGCTGAGGCAGCGGGTGCGATCGAGGTTCGAAGACCTGCGGGGAAGCGGGCTGGCTCGTTTACGCCCGGCACACGGATGCGCTTCATCTGGTGGCACGAGTCCCCGTGACCGGAAGAGTCGTCCGCGCCTCGTGCGAACATATGTTCGATGTCCGGCAGGAACCAGCTCAGGTTGCTCGAAGCTCGCTTTGCGACGGCCGACGAGCCGCGGGCAACTCCGAGAGGCGGTGCGGTGGCGGCGGCTAGCGCGATCGAGTGGACCGATGCGACCTGGAACCCGTGGATGGGCTGCGAGCGCGTCAGTCCAGGCTGCGCCCACTGTTACATGTATCGCGAGCAGCGGCAGTACGGGCACGACCCTGAGGCGCTTCGCCGCTCGAAGACAAAGTTCTTCGAACCCCTGCGATGGCGCGAGCCGACGCTCGTCTTCACCTGTTCTTGGTCGGACTGGTTCCACCCTGGCGCCGATGCTTGGCGCGACGAGGCATGGGATGTCGTTCGGCAAACGCCTCATCTCACCTACCAGATCCTGACGAAGCGCCCCGAGCTCGTGGCCGGGCGTCTTCCTGACGACTGGGACAAAGGCTGGGCGAATGTCTGGCTTGGTGTCTCGATCGAAAACAGCCGTTTCACGTGGCGAGCTGACGCTCTGCGCGGCGTGCCTGCTGAGGTCCGGTTCATCTCCGCCGAGCCGCTCCTGGGAAGCCTCTTCGAGAGTTCCGGCCGCCGAACGCCGCTCGACCTCGATGGCATCGATTGGCTGATCGTCGGCGGCGAAAGTGGCCCAGGCGCACGACCGCTCGACGTGTCGTGGGCGCTCGAACTCGCAGCAGCGTGCGACCAAGTTTCCATCCCATTCTTCATGAAGCAGCTCGGAAGCGTGCTCGGCCGAGCTCGCAACATCCGCGACCGCAAGGGCGGCGACTTCGATGCCTTCCCGCCGCAGCTCAAGCGGCGAGAGATGCCCCCCGCAGCCCTTGACCCGTCACTATTCGCGCTCGCTCGCTAGTTTTCGCAACCTCCAGCAAGTTCAAGCCCGTCCGGACGTCGCGTTACGGTCCGAACCCTTTTGACCCGGCCCTACGACCTCGACGAGCACATCCGGCGCGTGATCGAACACGAGGCTTCGCCACGCCGCAGGCGTCGCGAGAAGTCGCCACAGCTCGGTCTGTTCGATCGTGATGCCTTCGCGCTCCAGATCGGGCCGAAGCCGCGTCGGGAGACGAAAGGGCTCGTACCTGACGACGACATGCTCTTTTCACGCGCCGTCCACCTTCACTCGGCCGCGAAAGCGGCCTACGCTCGTCGGTACGCGGACATCGTCGGGACCGCGATGGGCGGGAAGTGGCAGTTGTGGTGGATCGAGCTCTTCGCAGGCCCCGGCCAGCTCTACGTCCGCGAGACCGGCGATTTCGTTCCTGGCTCCCCGCTCGAGGCGATGGCGATCCGGAAGCCGTTCGACGGCTACGTATTCGCTGATCTGAACGAAGCATGCGCCGAGTCGCTACGACGCCGCGTCGCGCACAGCTCGCGCGCTCACGTCCTGTGCGGCAATGCGAACGGGGCTGAGGTGCTCGACACGATCGCCCAGCTCGTCCCGCGGACCGCGCTCGTCGTCCTTTACGGAGACCAGGAAGGCCTCGACCTTCGGTGGGAAACGGTCAAGTTCTTTGTCGACCGGTACCCGCACCTCGATCTTCTGCTCAACCTCCCAACAACCGGCGTCGTCCGCGCACTCGCCGCCGGCTACGACGCTAAGGCGGCCGCCATGCTCGGCCATGCTGAACCGCTTCGGCTGATCGAGGGGAGCGAGACGAAAGGCGCGTCAGTGCGCGATTGGTACCGCAGGCGACTCGCCGCCGAGGGCTTCGACAAGCTTGAGGGCGTGACGGTCTACCTGCGCGGGCGCAAGCGCGAACTCTACGATCTGCTCCTCGCGAGCCGACATCCTCTCGCACCGCGGTTCTTCCAGGAAGCCGTGAGACTGCGTGACAAACAGGCCCGCTGGGAGGCAGCTAGCTGACGGCGGATCTGGCGGGCGGGTTCAGGTCAGGGCCAATTCGGGGTCGCACGGTTCTCAATAAAGTGGCTCTGCGCGGAGGCCGATAGTGGTTCGATGAGTGACGCCGCTCTTCGTCTACTTGGTTTCATCAATCAGGTCCGGGCCGAGCATTGGCTCAACCCTCTTCGCAACCTCGGGACGCTCGGTGCCGACCCTGACGATGAGCGTGAGTGCATCCTTGCTCAGGCGATGGAATGCGCTGTAGGCGAATCGGACGACCCGGTGTGGGCGGGTGAGGGGCGCTGGGTGATGCGGTTCGAGTCCCTCCGAACCGCGGCGGCGGTTGCTCGCATGACGGGTCAGGACTGGGTTCCGGAACGCCTTGAGGTTCAGCTCCCGGACGAGCTGATCGACTTCGCGGTTTCCTTCCACTTCGGTGAGGTCGACCCGGATGGGACCGGCTCCGTCTGCTCCTGGCGGGTTCCCGTTGACGGCGACGATCTAGCCAGGGGTTTCGAGCGCTTTGTCATGCCGGGCTTGACGGCGGCCGGGCCAGCGTGGATCGCCGCCTGACTGGTGCGCGCACGGATCCACCGCGGGGCACGCGAGATCGGAGGCAGCTGCGTCGAACTCGAACACGACGGCGAGCGCATCGTGCTCGATATCGGCTTGCCGCTCTCGCACGACCCCGACGATCCTCCTATCCTGCCAGCGGTGCAGGGGCTTTCCCCTGGAACCGACCGGGATGGTCTCCTTGCCGTTGTGATCAGCCATACGCATCCCGACCACATAGGGCTGTTAGCGGTCGTCGCGTCCGATGTTCCCGTCTATGGCGGTGAGGCGGCGGGACGGGTATCGCAGGCGGCGGCGCCGTTCATGCCCGCCGGCAAGGCGCCACGCCAGTGGCTGCCGATGCGCGACCGCGAGCAGCTAGCGGTTGGACCGTTCACCGTCACGCCGCTGCTCGTGGATCACAGCGCGTTCGACGCCTACGCGCTGCTGGTCGAGGCGGGAGGCCGACGCTTGCTCTATAGCGGGGATTTGCGTGCGCACGGCCGCAAGCCATCTACTTGGCGGCGCCTGATTGACGAGCCACCCGCGGGCGTGCACGCGCTGGTATTGGAAGGCACTCGGCTCAGCCGCCCGGGGGAACAAAACACGACTGAACGCGAGGTCGAGCACCAGCTAGCCAAGCTGTGTGGGGAGACAGAGGGGATCGTCCTGGTCTGCTACTCGGGCCAAAACATTGACCGACTCGTGTCGGTGTACCGCGCCTCGAAGCGCGCCGGCCGCATGCTCGTACTCGACCTGTACGGCGCGGCCGTCGCCGCCGCGACGAGGCGCAAGACTATCCCCCAGGCTTCTTGGGAGGACGTCAGGGTGTTCGTGCCGCACGCGCAGCGCCGCCGCATCATCGAGGAGAAGAGGTTCGACGCGATCGACGCGATCCGCTCGCACCGGATCTTCCCCGAGCAGTTGGCCAGTCTCGGACCACGACTCGTGTTGACCATGCGCGGTTCCATGACGCGCGAACTCGAGCGGGCACGATGCCTTAGAGGAGCCGCTGCCGTATGGTCGATGTGGCCAGGCTACCTCGACGCCCCTTCAGGCCGCCGTCTATGTGAGTGGCTGGGTGATCACGAAATCCCGCTCACAACGATCCACGCCTCGGGGCACGCGGCGGCCGCCGATCTCCAGGCACTCGCTGCTGCTATCGGTGCGCAACGCGTGGTGCCGATCCACACGGCGGCACCGGAGCGCTACGCCGATCTGTTCTCGAACGTCGAGATCCATCAGGATGGTGTCTGGTGGGAGGTGTGAGTAAGCGCAACCCAATTCCGCGCACGACGATCCAGCGCTACTACCAACGCGTTTGCAAGATGAACTACGCGCAGCGGAGCGTGCTCGCCAGAGAACTGATCGCCGATCCTCAGCCTCTGGTGGCGGAGTTCACGAGTGGTATCGAGGCCTTCCGGCGCTATGGCAACCCCGAGGGCTTCTACAGCAACAAGAATCGTGCACCGAAAGCGCCCGACCCGATCGGGCAGATCACAAAGACCCATCACGTCGCCTGGTACTTGCGCGAGCAGGCGCTCCTCGAGGTCGGCAACACCCCGAGGTTGAACGCCGAGTATCTCGACTACGAGATCAGACCTGCCCGGACCACCAACCGCGCCCACTTCGACGACGACGGGGGGTCGTGGCGCTCCGGCATGATGGTCGACCTGCTGCTTGTCAGCTCCGACAATCGCACCCCCATCGTCGGCGAGCTGAAGATCCGCAGTGACAAGGATCCGTTCACGGCGCTCATCCAGATGCTCGCGGGAGCTGTCCATCTGGCCACGAGAGACCAGTACGAGCGACTCCGCAAGTTCATGCCAACTGGCGCGTTCCCACCGACCGAGCAGCCACGCCTCGATGGCTACGTGCTGCTGTACCAGTTCTTGGAAACGCCGCAGGCAGATCTAGAGACGCTTGACAGGCACGCCGACGAGTTGAGCGCACTCCTGATGAATCACACCGCGATCACGACTCATCTCCGGCGTATCGCTTGCGTTGACCTCGAGCTCCGTGCCGACGGCAAGCTGCACGGAAGTTGTCGCTGGCAACACGGCGTTTAGCTCTCCGATTCGGCCCACTTCCGCGGTCACGTGCGAGTCGCGGCCAGAAGCTCCACGACGCATTCGCGTGCAAACGGTGCTGCGAGCCAGACGAGCGGGCGATTGGGGTCTAGCCGGCCGTCAAAGTCGAAGACGAACCGGTTCGCGGCTAGCAAGAGCGGCAGTGTCGCTCCCAGCGGGTCACTCGGATGCTGCCGCACCTCGAAGCCGACGGTGAAGATGCATTTCACGGGACGCTCGAAGCTCACGCGGAGGAGCAGACGCCAGTACGAGTGCCGACGGCTCGGGGCAAGCAGCGACCAGCCGCAGGAGGCCTGAACGGCAGCGTCGTCCTCGACGACGCGCGCGAGGTCAAGGACATCACCCCGTCTCCGAGAGTCGACGTGCACCGCCACGGTCAGACCGTCATCGGGATTGCCGTCGAACACGGTCGCCGAGTGGCAAGGAAGAGCATCGCGCGCGAGCTGCTCAAGGCGCTTCTCGAGGCGCTTGGGCGCCAGTGTGGTCAGGTCTTCGAGGATGAGGTTCACGGTAGCGCGGCTTCCACACGGCGAGCGGGGCGCCTCGCGAGCTGACGGAGCCGGCGGTCCTTGAACCACGGCCGTAGCGCGATTCGCGCCGGGGCGAGATGGCCGTAGACGAGAACGCCCTGTCCCGGCCGCATCTCGCGGAGCACGTTCGCCGGCGCGAGGTTGCGGTACGCGACGGACTCGGTCGTTGAGTGTCGTCCCTCGGCTCCCGAGGTCGCTGACGTCTGGCGTACCTCCTCGTCACCGAGCAGACGGGCCACGTATTCGAGCGTCTGAGGGTCGGCGATGCCTGAGAGGATGACTTTCGCGCGGTGGTTCGAGACGATGGTCGGAGCGCGGTCTCTTCCATAGACCGCATTGATCTGTGCGATGTCCTGAAATACCGAGACCAGCTGGATCCCCTGGCCTGCGCCGGTCGATGCCAGCGTTGCGAGGTCGCGAAGCGGTGCGATGTTGGCGCACTCGTCGAGGACGAGGAGAAGCGGCGGATCGAGAGGCTGGCCGGTTTCAGTCGTGCGGTCGTACGCGTGCGCGACGATCTCCTGCACGAGCGTCGCGAACAGCGGCTGGAGGCGGCGTTGCTCGTGCGCCGGGGCGCA
>JACCTK010000380.1 GCA_013812465.1 Actinomycetota bacterium | reverse complement strand
GAGCGCCCGGGCCGAGCCATCCCCACGCTTGCCGCTTTCAGCGCTCGGCGCGTCCTCGGTCTCGGGCGCGGCGCCCGCCACAAGGTGCTGCCGGCGATCACGCTCGTCATCGCGTTTGTCCCCGCGCTCGTCTCGGTCGCCTTCTCGGTCATCCTCGAGGACCTCCCCATCGACGACCTCATCTCGTACGGCGAGTACACGTTCATCATCGGCAGCGCGCTCGCGCTTTTCACCTCGCTGATCGCTCCGGAGGCCCTCTGCCCCGATCGGCGATCGGGGTTGCTCGGACTCTACCTCGCGGGCCCGCTCGACCGGAATCGCTATCTCGTGAGCAAGGGCATGGCGGTGTTCGCGGTCATGCTTCTGATCACGGTCGGGCCGCTGCTCTTCATGCTCACAGCGTTTGTCCTCGCGGGGCACGGCCCGGTGGCCGGCGACGCTCCGGTCCTCCTTCTCCGCATCGTCGCGTCGGGCACCGTCACGGCGCTGCTCTACGCCTCCCTGTCGATGGCCGTCTCGAGCTTCACGACCCGCCGAGCCGCCGCGGCGGTGGCGACCATTCTCCTGCTCTTCGTGCCCGTCAGCGTGGTCCGGTCAGCGATCGAGAGCACGGGCGCGCCGAACGCGCTCGACCTGCTCAGCTTCCCGTTCGTCGTGGCTGAGCTCTCGTATCGGATCTTTGGTGAGACGTCCGACGACGGCGCCCCGGTCGAGGCGCTCTCCACCGCCGTCGTCGCCGGAGGTGTCGCGGCTGCGATCGTCGCCGGATTCCTGGTGTGCTGGCTTCGGTACCGGCGGCTAGAGGCGTTCCGCTGAGCACGGCGGCTGCGATCGAGCCCCGCGTTGTCGCCGAAGGGGTGTCGAAGTGGTTCGGGGCGCTCGTCGCCGTGTCGGACGTCAGCTTCGACATCGGCGCGGGCGTGACCGCGCTGCTCGGGCCGAACGGCGCGGGCAAGTCGACGATGCTCCGCATGCTCTGCGGGCTCGCGCGTCCGTCCCAGGGCACGGTTCGCGTGCTCGGCCGGGATCCGCGTGCGGACACGGGTGTCACCCGTCTGATCGGCCTCGTGCCGCAGCAGGAAGGTGTCTTCGAGCCTCTGACCGCGCGCGAGTTCGTCCAGCTCGCCGCCAGGCTGCACGGCCTTCCCGAGCCGGCCGCCGCCGCGGCTCACGCGCTCGCGGCCGTCGATCTCGATCCGGGAGACACCCGGAAGCTGCCCGCGTACTCGAAGGGAATGCGGCAACGCGTCAAGGTTGCGCAGGCGATCGTCCACGACCCTTCCGTCCTCGTTCTCGACGAGCCCTTGACTGGCCTCGATCCCCGGCAGCGGATGGACCTGGTCGCGCTGTTTCGACGCCTCGGGAGCGAGGGCCGCTGCGTGATCGTGTCGAGTCACGTGCTCGACGAGGTCGAGCGACTCGGCTCCCAGATCCTGGTCATGTCGCAAGGCAGGCTCGCCGCAGCCGGTGACTTCCACGAGCTGCGCGCGCTCATGGACGACCGGCCGCTGCGGGTCCGCGTCCGCACGGACCGTCCACGGGAGCTCGCGGGCGCGCTGCTCGAGGCCGGGACCGCCATCGGCGTGCGACTCGACGGCGACGATGTGCTCGAGCTCGACACGAGCGACGCTCGAGCTTTGACGCGCGCGCTCGCACCCGCGGCACGCGATCGGGGAGCGCGCCTGTTCGAGGTCAGATCCCTCGACGCTGACCTCGAGGGCGTGTTCCGCTACGTGGTACAGCGATGAGCACTGTCGACACATCGCTGGCTGCGCGTCCGCGTACTCGTGTCTCCCTGAGCGCGCTGTACCGGCTGCTCCTGCGCACGCAGTTGACGATCGCACGCGTCCTCGGCATCGCGGCGCTTGGCGGGCTCTCCGTCGTCCTCGGCGTGTTCTCGCGGTGGGACTCCGATCCGGGGCAGGCGGCCGCAGATGCGATCTCCTCCTACGGGCTCGCGCTCGTCATCCCGCTCGCGGCGCTCTGGCTCGGCACGTCGGCGATCGGCGATCTCGTCGACGACCGGCTGCTCGTCTACCTGTGGCTGAAACCCGTCTCGCGTTGGCAGCTTCCCGCCGCCGCGGTGCTCGCGACCGCCAGCGTCGTCGTCCCGCTGGCCGCTCTGCCGGTCGCGGCGACCGCGCTCGTGGCGGGCGCCGGCGACGTCACGCTGCCCGCGCTTCTCGCAGGGTCACTCGCAGGCTTCGCGTACGCGGGCATGTTCGTAGCGGCAGGCTTCTGGTTTCGGCGCGCGATCTGGTGGGGGCTCGCGTTCGTGCTCCTATGGGAGAACGCCGTCGCCCACGTTGCGGAGGGCTCGGCGCGATTCACCGTGGTCGGCTGGGCGAGCTCCGTCCTTGCCACCGCGCCCGATGTCGATGTGTCGCTGGTGGCAGGCTCGGACGCCGTCGCGTTCGTGGTTCTCCCGGCGGTGGCAGTCGCAGGCTGGCTGGTGGCGTCCTGGCGCTACCGCCGGGCGGACATCGACTAGCTGGCTTGGCGCAAGCCCGAAGTCCGGCGATCGCGGATTTCGGGCGCGCGAAGATCCCTGAAGGCGTCCGCTTCGCGGCTGCCCCACCCTTGGCCGGCTTGGCGCAAGCCCGAAATCCGCGATCGCGGATTTCGCACGCGCGAAGATCCCTGAAGGCGTCCACTTCGCGGCCGCACCACCCTTGGCTATGTCGAGCGTTCAACTGCTATTCGGTCGTCGGCTCGCGACGCATCAGCTGCTGCACCAAGTCCGTGAGCTCGACGCCCTCGAGGACGGCGCAGACGCCTTCGGTGATCGGAAGCTCGATCCCGAGCCGGTGCGAGAGATCGCGCAGCACCGGCGCCGTCGTCAGCCCCTCGACGACCATGCCGATCTCGGAGCGGGCCTCCTCCGGCGTCGCTCCTTGGGCGATCAGCTCTCCCGCGCGCCGGTTTCGGCCCGTCGGCGCCCAGCACGTGACGATCAGGTCGCCCATTCCCGCGAGGCCCGCGAACGTGTCCGGGCGCGCGCCGGCGGCCTCTGCAAGTCGCGCCATCTCGGCGAGCCCGCGTGCGACGAGCGCCGCCTTCGCGTTGTCGCCGAGGCGGAGACCATCGGCGCCGCCGGCGGCGAGCGCGATCACGTTCTTGGCCGCGGCACACAGCTCGACACCGGCGATGTCCTCGTTCACGTAGACGCGGAAGATCGGCGAGTTGATGGCGAGCTGGAGCCGGACCGCGAACGCGAGGTCAGCGCTCGCTACGACCGCCGCCGCGGGAAGACCGCGCGCGATCTCCTTAGCGATATTCGGCCCCGACAGAACCGCGACTGGTCGGTCGCTGACGAGGCGCGAGAGCCGCTCGCCGGTTCGCGGGTCGAGGCCCTTGGTGAGAATCAAGATGGGCGCGACCCCCGGCAGCTCCGGAACGACCTCGCCGAACACGCTCGAGGGGATCGCGACAACGACCAGCTCCGCGCTCTCGATCGGGGCCTCGCCGATCGTCGCCGCTGCGATCCCGCCGAGATCGGCGTCCTCGGCGTAGCGCGGGTTTCGCCCACTCTCTCGAATCACGGCAACCCGCTCCGGGTCGCGGCCCGCCAGCGTCACCTCGTGCCCGCGGTCGCGCAAGAGACACGCGAACGCCGTGCCCCACGACCCCGCCCCGACGACGATTACGCGCACGCGAACCCGGCCTTGTAACAGTCTGTTACAAGGAGTCTCGGCGGTGCGGATCGATGCGGGTTTGCCGGACGAACGACACCTTGCAACGGTCTGTTACAAGGTGTTTCGTCAAGCTCAATGCGTGGACTCATTCGGAGGTCACGAAGTCGATCGAGACCGGCACGCCCTCGAGCCTAAAGCGTTGGCGGAGCTCGTTCTCGACCCAGAACCCGTAGTCGCGCGTCACGAGCCGGCGGTCGTTCACGAAGACACGGAAACGGGGCGGGCGTGAGCTCACCTGCGTCCCGTACAGGATATTGAGCCGGCGCCCGTGGCGGCCCGGAGGCTGGCGCGCCTCGCGGAGCTCCTGCAGCGCGCGGTTCAGCTCCGCGGTCGGGATTCGCCCCGCATAGCGGGAGAAGACGTCCTCGACGGTATCCAGCAGCCGCTCGAGGCCTCGCCCCGTGGCAGAGGACACGGCCAGTATCGGGGGCCGCTGCCGCAGGCGCTTCGCGAGGTGCGGCCGGACGTCCTCGATTCGCACGTCTCCCACGTCCCATTTCGACAGGACGACGACGGTCGCGCACTGGGCCTTGCGCGCCGTGTCCGCGACGGACAGGTCTTGGTCGACGACACCCTCGCTCGCGTCCACGAGCACGAGCGCGACATCCGCGCGCTCCGCCGCCTCGAGCGCGCGAAGCTCGGAGTAGTACTCGATTCCCTGTCGCTGCTTGCGCTTTCGCCGGAGACCGGCCGTGTCCACGAGCACGAAGGTGGTCTCGCCGCGGCGAAGCACGGTGTCGATCGAGTCCCGCGTGGTGCCGGGCACCTCGGAGACGATCACCCGCTCACGTCCGAGCAGCGCGTTCAGGAGCGACGACTTCCCCACGTTCGGGCGACCGAGGATCGCCACTCGGATCGCCCCCTCGCCGACTGGGCGCTCTGCCTTTCCAGGAAGCCGCGCGACGATGTCGTCCAGGAGGTCGCCGGTGCCGTGGCCGTGCAGCGCGGAGAGCGGAATCGGATCGCCGAGGCCAAGCCGGTGGAATTCGAGCGCCTCTGCGTCCCGGCGGGGATCGTCGAGCTTGTTCGCGATCACGAGCACGTCGCGGCGGGACGAGCGCAGGATCTCGGCCAGCTCCTCGTCACCCGGCGTGACGCCCACCTTCGCGTCGACGACGAACAGCACGAGGTCGGCCTCCT
>JACCTK010000368.1 GCA_013812465.1 Actinomycetota bacterium | reverse complement strand
GAAGGCGCATACCATCCGGTAGCCGTCGGTCTGGTTCGCGAGCGCCTCCTCGACGATCGCGGCCTCGCAACAGGGGACAGGTCTCTCGTGTTGCGGGGATAGGCCGGGTCATCGCAACCGGGGTCAGGTCTTGATCTGCGCAACCGGGGTCAGGTCTTGATCTGTGCGCTCGCACGGAGGTCGTCGCGATACTCCCACCCTGGGTACTTACGTGGCCGGCTGTGCGACGAGCGTCGGCGCTTGGGTCGGTGCGGGCATGCCGCCCGCCCGTTCGATTGTGATGGCGACGACCGAACCTGACTTGACCGAGACGGACAGCGGCACGATCGTCTCGCTGCCGGAGAAAAGCCCAGCCGAGAGGGGCGCCTTCGCCTTCGGCTTGATGACCCACGCCTGATATGCCTTTCCGGCCGGCGGGGCGCCCAGGCCGTCCAGAACGAGAACTCCTTGTCCGTTCGCTCCGATGGCGAGAATGATTCGCCCGCCTGAGTTGGCGACCGGCATGCGCTGGGTGCTCGGCTTCGACAGGAGCGAGACGGCCTGATCCATCTCGGACACCGTCGAGACCGGCGCCGCCGCTTCAGTCGTGTCGTCGGAGTCGAGGCTCGAGACGAGCGCGGTCGTGCCGAGCGCGATCGCGGCGACGCCCACGAGCGCCGCAAGAGCGGCAAGCGTCGCCGCCGAGGGCCGGCGCTGGCGCGGCAGCTCCACCGGACCGAGCACGCTCGCCTGCGCGGTGATCGGCTCGGGACTGAGCACCGCGCTTGCCGACCCGTTCGAGTCGGGACGCGTGACAGCCATCGGGGGCGTCCCGTCCACCGGCTCGACCATAGCGACAGCCTCGGCCGGAGGCGCCGGAGCAACTAGCGCGGGCTCGAAATGCGCGGCGGGCGTCGGCGTAGACGCGACCCGGGCGGTCGGTAGCGGCGAGCGGCGGCGAGCCAGGACGCGGCTCCGGCGCGTCGCGCGGACGCGATACACGACGTACGCGGCCGCCGTCATCGCACCGACGACGACCAGCATCCGAATCCCCCGCAGCTCCGCCACCTCCCAGACCGGCCTCGTTTGGAATGCTGACCGGTCGGCCCGATACTACTACGGGTTCCAGACACTTTGAGGAAGGGAAGGACGATCGATGACGATCGCGATCTATGCGGCCTCCGTTGCGCTTGCCACGCTGTGCATCGTCCTCTTCTTCGTCGCCGTGCGGCGCCTCCTCGGCCGCCAGGAGGAGATCGTCGCCACCATGCTGCAGCGCTACGACGACCGGCTCGCAGAGTTCGCGCAGGCGCTCAACGATGCGCTCAACCGGCCGCAGCCGACACTGGCCCTGCCCGTTGACGAAGCGACTCGCGCGATCCCCGAACACGGCGTGATGCGCTTGCTCGAGCTCGCGAAGGAGCGCATGTCGGCCGACGCCGCCGTCGCCGTCGTCTCCGCGCCGAGCAAGGAGCCGATGCTCGCCACCGTCGGGCTCTCACAGGCGGAGGTCGCCCAGGTCGGACGCATGGGGGTGCCCGACTATCGGGGGGCGCGCGCGCTCCAGGTCGCCTTCAATGGCGAAGCCGCCACCCCTCCAGGTAGCACACCGATCCGCTCGGGCCTCGCCGTGCCGCTGCTCGACGTCGAGGATGGGCAGGGGATGCTCGCTGTGCTCACGCGCGCGCCCGAGCGCCGTTTCAGCGAGATGGACATCACCACGCTCGAGGATGTCGTGAGTGGCACTCGCCCCGCGCTCGAAGCGTCACTCGAGCTGCGCGAGGCCGACCCCGTTCCCGAGCTCGACGCTCTGACAGAGCTGTACGACCGTCGCGCCTTTCACGCGCTTCTCGAGCGCGAGCTCAGTCGAGCGCGGGGACGGCGCGAGCCGCTGGCGCTCGTCATGCTCGACATCGATCGGCTAACCACGATCAACGCGCGCGTCGGACATCTCGCCGCGGACGGAATCCTCGTGCAGGTCGCCGCCTTGCTGCGTGACGTAGCCGGTCGCGACGATCTTCCGTGCAGGATCGGCGGCGGACGCTTTGGCGCGCTGCTCCCGGGCGGCGACACACGAGAGGCGGAGCGGCTGTTCGAGCGCCTGCAGGCGACTCTGCGAGAGCGGCCGTTTCCGGAGGTGGGTGTCGTCACGATCTCCGCCGGCGCCACGGAGCTCATGCAGAGCGACGACGCCGCAGCGCTCCTCGGCCGTGCCGATGCAGCGCTCGGCCTCGCGAAGGTGTCCGGTCGCGACACCGTTGTCGCCGCGGCGCACCGCTAAGAAGAACTGACCGGACGCGTCCTCGGAGCCGTAGGGGCGAGGCTTGCCTCGCCCTCGCCCTCGCCCTCGCC
>JACCTK010000342.1 GCA_013812465.1 Actinomycetota bacterium | reverse complement strand
CGTGCCCGTCGATCATCTGGAAGGACACGTGGCCTCGCTCTACCTCGCGCCCGAGCCGCTCCCGCCACCGTTCCTCTGCCTGCTCGCGAGCGGGGGCCACACGTTGCTCCTGGCCGTTCGCGAGCGCGGGCGCTCGGAGCGGCTCGGCACGACGCTCGACGACGCGGCGGGTGAGGCGTTCGACAAGGGCGCGCGGCTGCTCGGCCTCGGCTACCCGGGCGGCGTCGAGATCGATCGCCTCGCTCAGGAGGGCGATCGCGCCGCGTTCTCCTTCCCCGTGGCGCGCGTCCCCGGTCTCGATTTCTCGTTCTCGGGCCTGAAGACCGCTCTGCTCTACACCGTGCGCGACCTGGGCGCCGAGGAGACCGAACGGCGAAGAACGGACCTCGCGGCGTCGTACCAGGACGCGATCGTGCGCGCCCTCGCCGCGAAGCTCCGCGAGGGCGCCGACCGGACGGGCCTCGAGCAGCTCGCCGTCGTCGGAGGCGTCTCCGCGAACTCCGCGCTACGGGCAGCGCTCCCGGGCGCGCGCTTCGCGCCGCTAGGGCTCTGCACGGACAATGCCGCGATGATCGCGAGCGCTGCGCGCTATGTCGAGCCGATTCCGTACCCGGACTACCTAGGACTGGATGCGTATGCCTCTGCCGCATAGAGCCTCTAACACAATGAGGCCTCGACTCAGAGCTTCATTGTGTTAGGGGCTCTAAGAGCCACGGGCTCGGTCGTCGGCCTCGTCGCGGCGGCTCTCCTGCTCGGTGGTGGTGGCGCTCGCGCGCAGGAGACTCCGCTCCCGTCGCTCGACGAGGCCGGGTGGCAGGGTGTGCTCGGGGTGCGGGCGGCCGTCTCCACGGCGCAGCGCTACGTCGTGCTGCTGGACGAGCCATCCCTCGCCGCTCGCGTTCGCGGTCTCGGCGGCCAGGCCACAGATGCCCAGATGCGGGGATGGACAAAGGCGGCTGTCGGCGTCCAAGAGCAGTTTCTCGCGCGCATGTCCGCGGCCGGAGCTCGTGTCGCGACCGACCATCGATACGTCCGCGTGCTGAACGGATTCTCCGCCCGGCTCGACCCGACATCGCTCGAGGTGGTGGACGGCGACCGCGAGGTTGCCGCGGTGTACCCGGTGCGACCCGCGTTCCCGGCTCAGACCGCGGAGGCGCCGGATGTGACACCCTCGGCGGTGCGCGGGCTCGAGATCCCGGGGTTGGACGGCGCCGGAGTCACGGTCGCGGTGCTCGACACCGGCATCGACCCCTCGCACCCGTATCTGCGCCGGAGCCTGCTTCCCGGCATCGATCTGATCGACCCGGGCAGCGGCGCCGTGCCGCAGCCGCATCCCACCATTCCCGGGCGGCCGGAGCGTCACGGCACCGAGCTGGCGGGGATCGTCTCAGGCTCGGACGGGCCAGGTGGATTGCAGGGCGTGGCGCCAGGGGCGTCGATCCTTCCCGTCCGGATCGCGGGCTGGCAGCCCGACGCGGAAGGCGGATATACGGTGTACTCGCGAACGGATCAGATCATCGCCGGCCTGGAGGCGGCCGTCGATCCGAACGAGGACGGAGACACGCACGACGCCGCCCGCATCGCGCTCGTCGGCGTCGTCGAGCCGTATGCGTCGTTCCCGGACGGGCCGCTCGCCCGCGCAGTCCGAGGCGCTACGGAGCTGGACATGCTCGTCGTCGTGCCGGCCGGAAACGACGGGCGTGCCGGTCCGAGCTACGGCAGCATCGCGGGACCGAGCGGCGCGCCTGCGGCTCTCACCGTCGCCGCGGCCGACGGGCGCCCGGCGACGCCGACCGTCCGCGTCCAGGTGCGAGCGGGACTCCGCGTGCTCTTCGAGGAGCCTCTCCCGCTCGGCGGCGCGCCCTCGCAGACCGTCACCGCCTCGGTGGTTCCGGTCAGCCGGGGCGACGCCGCGAAGGGTATTGCGGGCTTCTTCGAGGAGGATGGAACGAGCGCCGTCGCCGGTCGCGCGGCGCTGCTCCCGCGGGGCCGTCTGTCGGAGGAGACGGTCGAGGAGGCGACGACCGCCGGCGCGCCCATGGTGCTCGTGGACGGGCGGCTTCCGGCCGGAGCTTTCAGTCTCGACGTTCCGGTTGGGGTTCCCGTAGTCGGTCTCCCGAGCCAGCTCGTGCAGGTCGTGCGCGCGCTGCTCGCGGCGGGAGTGCCCGTCACGGTGGCCGTGGGTGCCGTCGAGATCGCCGAGAACGACGCAGGAAGCTCCGTCGCCGCGTTTTCCTCCCGAGGGCTCGCGTTCGGAGGCGGGCTCAAGCCGGAGCTCGTCGCGCCCGGAGTCGCGGTCCCCACCTCCGAGCCCGGACGCGGCGAGGACGGCGATGTGCGCTTCGGAACCGTCAGCGGGACGAGCGCCGCGGCTGCGGTCGCAGCGGGCGCCGCCGCGGTTCTCGCTCAGGGACGGCCTCAATCCCGGGCGCAGGAGCTGACCGGGTTGCTCACGGGCTCCGCGCAGAGGCGCGATCTGGACGCGGCCGCCTCGGGAGCGGGTCTGCTCGATCTCCGCACGGCCGTGCAGCAGGAGATCGCCGCCGTGCCCGCGACGGTGTCCTTCGGAGTGCCGGGCCGAAGCTTCGTCGAGCTGGAGCGGAGGCTCGAGATCCACAATGTCTCGACCCGCAGGCTCACCGTCTCGATCCAGACCCTCGCGCTCGCCCCGAAGGGAGTCGAGCTCACGATCGAGCCGAGACGGCTCCGGATCGGCCCCGGCCGGACCGCGACAGTGGCTCTTCGAGCCGATACCAGCGATCTCTCGGAGCAGGCCGGGGCGGCGACCGGAGAGCTCGTCCTCGCTGTCTCGGAATCGTCGGAGGTGCACGTTCCCTGGGCGGTCGCGGTTCCGGCGCCGACGACCGATCTGCTCACGCGGGTGTCGCTCGAGACCGCGTCGGACGGCCGAGTCTCCGACGCCTCCCCCGCGGTGCTCAGCCTCGTAGCCGGAGCGCTGATCGCCACACCGGGTCCGCAGGTGCGCCCGCTGGACGTCCTCGAGGTGCAGCTCCGACGGCGAAACCGGCAAATGATCGGCGTGCTCCTGAGCCGGCGTGAGATTCTGCCCGGGCGGTACACATTCGGGCTCACGGGGCGCGGGCCGGGCGGCGAGCGCCTGCGGCGAGGGAGCTACATCGTGCGGGTTGTCGCGCGCCCCGGAGACGGCAGCCGGCAGCAGGTCGAGGACTTGCCGTATCGGGTCCGCTGACCAGCGATATAGTCGCGCCGTCGACTAGGAGGCGTGCCACGATGTCAACCGCAGAGGCGGCGTCCCACCTCCGCGAAAATCCCTTCGGGCTCGCGAAATCGCAGCTCAGGAGGGTGGGGGAGATCTTCGGGCTCGATCCGAATCTGATTCGAGTCCTCTCGCAGTGCAAGAAGGCCGTCGAGGTCTCGGTGCCGGTTGCTATGGACGACGGCTCGATCGAGGTGTACCTCGGCTACCGGGTCACGCACAACGTCGCCCGCGGGCCGTCGAAGGGCGGCATCCGCTACCACCCTGACGTCACGCTCGACGAGGTGAAGGCGCTGGCGATGTGGATGACCTGGAAGTGCGCGCTGATGAATCTTCCCTTCGGCGGCGCCAAGGGCGGCGTGATCTGCGATCCGAAGGCGCTCTCCGCGAAGGAGCTCGAGCGCATGACCCGGCGCTACACGAGCGAGATCATCAACGACATCGGGCCGGAGCGAGACATCCCTGCGCCCGATGTCGGCACCGACGGCCGCGTGATGGCGTGGATCTTCGACACGTACTCGATGAACAAGGGCCATTCGGTGCTCGGTGTGGTCACAGGGAAACCGCTCTCCGTAGGCGGCTCGCTGGGGCGGGAGGAGGCAACCGCACGGGGCGCTCTCTACTGCATCCAGGCGCTCTCGGTGAAGAACGGCGAGCGCTTGTCGGACTACTCGGTGGTGGTCCAGGGCTTCGGGAACGTGGGCGCGAATCTCGCGCGACTGCTCCATCTCGAGGGCGCGAGGGTGGTGGCGGTCTCCGACTCGCGCGGCGGCGTCCACAACCCGAACGGGATCGACGTGCCCGCGGCCGTCGCGCACAAGCAGGAGCGCGGCACGCTGCTCGGCCTCGCGAACGCGGAGCACGTGACGAACGAGGAGCTGCTCGAGCTCCCCTGCGACATCCTCGCGCCTTGTGGGCTCGAGCAGGTCATCACGGAGGAGAACGCGTCTCGCGTGCAGGCGAGGATGATCTGCGAGGGCGCCAACGGCCCGGTGACGCCCACCGCCGACGCGGTGCTCGAGGACAGGGGAGTGCTGGTCCTCCCGGACGTCCTCGCGAACGCAGGCGGCGTCGTCGTCTCCTACTTCGAATGGGTCCAGGGACTGCAGGAGTACTTCTGGCGCGAGGACGAGGTCAACGCGAAGCTCCACGACATCGTCGGGCGCGCGTTCGAGGAGGCCTGGCAGACGAAGGATCGGCACGACACGAGCCTGCGCATGGCGTCCTACGGGCTCGCCGTGCGGCGGGTAGCCGAGGCGACGACGACCCGAGGTCTGTACCCGTAACGCGTGTCGTGGTGTACACGGCCGCGGGGTGCAGCCTCTGCGCGCGGGCGCTCGAGGTCGTGCGCGAGGCTCGGGCCGACGCGGAGTTCGACCTCGAGGTCGTCTCCATCGACGGCGATCCCGACCTCGAGGCGCGCTACCGAGAGCTTCTCCCGGTGGTCGAGGTCGACGGCGAGCGGGCGTTCACGTACTTCGTCGAGCCGGCTGCCCTGCGGGCACGGCTGACAGCCTGAGACGAGGCTCCTGCGACCCCCCCGCATCCGCTGGGGGGTATCGTGACGATTCGTCACAAGCCGAGGGAGAGGGAGACGCGTGCCAGAGCGCCTGACTGTGGGAGTGGCCGCCCGCCTGAGCCGGTACCTGCAGGTGCTGACGCAGGCGAGGAAGATGGGCAAGGAGCGGATCTCCTCGCAGGAGATCGCGGAGTACACGAACATCAACGCGACCCAGATCCGGC
>JACCTK010000330.1 GCA_013812465.1 Actinomycetota bacterium | reverse complement strand
GGCCAAATGAGCTCGGCGGAGCGCGCGACGCCGCCCCCCGGCGATGCTGCGGTGGCGCGCGCGCACATGGTCGAGCGGCAGCTCCGCCACCGAGGGCGCTTCGACGAGCGAGTTCTCGGCGCAATGGCGCGGGTGCCGCGCGAGCGCTTCGTTCCCGAGGGACTCCGCCATCTCGCGTACGAGGACGGCGCTCTCCCGATCGGCAGCGGGCAGACGATCTCGCAGCCCTTCATCGTGGCGACGATCTGCCAACTGCTCGACCTCTCCGGAGCAGAGCGCGTGCTCGACGTCGGCACCGGCTCTGGCTATCAGGCGGCGGTGTTGGCCGAGCTCGCGGACGAGGTCGTGACCATCGAACGCGTTCCCGAGCTCGCCGAGCGGGCGCGATCGACGCTTCAGGAGACGGGTTACGGCGACGTCGAAGTACTCGTCGGAGACGGCTCGCTCGGAGCTCCGGCGAGGGCGCCCTTCGAGGGAATCGCGGTCGCGGCGGCGGCGCCGGTCGTTCCGCCCGCCCTCTACCGGCAGCTCGTCGAGGGTGGCCGGATGGTCGTGCCCCGAGGAGGCCGACGGGGTCAACAGCTCGTGCTCGTCGAGCGCACGGAGAGGGGTCCGCGTGAGCGTGCGGGCCTCCCCTGCAGGTTCGTGCCGCTCGTCGGCGCCGAAGGGTTTGGTCACTCCTAACCCGATGGGGGGTCTACGAGAGCGTGGCCCGGGCTACTCTGCGACAGCTGTGGAGACTTCGCCCGCGGACGTGGGGGTAGGGCTTCGGCGCGCTCGCATGCGTGCGGCGCTCGGTCGCCGCGACAACTGGGAAGAGCTCGTCAAGTTCTGCTTCGTCGGGGCGACCGGGTACCTCGTCAATCTCTGGGTGTTCTCGCTCCTCGTGCTCGTCCTCGGCGTCCATTACATCCCGGCGGCGATCGGCTCCTTCCTCGTGGCGGTGACGAACAACTACATCTGGAATCGCCTGTGGACGTTTCGGGAGCACCGTGGCAGCGTCGCGCACCAGGGGATGCGGTTTCTCGTGATCTCAACGCTCGCTCTGGTTGCGAATCTCGCTGTCCTCGCGATGCTCGTCGAGATCGGACTGCCTGAGATCGTCGCGCAGGCGATCGCGATCGTGCTGGTCACGCCGATCAACTTCGTCGGCAATAAGCTCTGGTCGTTCGGGCCGCCTCGCACCCGCTGAGATTCACCTGCGCGACAGTCGTCGCCGTGCTGACGGTCGGCATCCTCGTCTCGTCCGCCGCGGCGGGCCCTCGCCAGGAGACGGCGCGGCTGATCGAGGAGCAGGCGATCGCGGTCGCACTCTCCCAGCACACGGTGTCGGCGTGGCTCGAGCGCTATCCCCCGAATCCGACGACGTCGGCGACCTTCCGTCCGGAGACCAGGACCTGGCTCGTGAAAGCGTGGTCCGGTGAGGCCGGCCAGATCGCGCAGGCGGTGGTGCAGGACACGACAGAGACCGTCGGCGAGGTGCGGACGGGCCCGCAGGTCGCATGGGGAATGGCGCGAGGAAGAGAGGGATCTTTCGGCGGCAAGACGCTGCAGAAGCCCTACGTCTGGCTCGTGTTCTGCCTGCTCTTCCTCGTCGGGCTCGCCGACCTGCGTCGGCCGCTGACCCTGCGCAACCTCGACCTGCTCGCCCTGTTGTCGTTCTCCGTCTCGCTGGCGTTCTTCAACCGCGGCGAGATCTTCACAAGCGTCCCGCTCGTCTATCCGGTGCTCTGCTACCTGCTCGCGCGGAGCCTCTGGGTGGGAGTTCGCAAGCGTGAGAGCGGGCTTCGTCCCGTCTGGCCGACGTGGGCCTTCGCGGCCGCGGCCATCTTCCTGCTCGGGTTCCGTGTCGGCCTCAACGTCGAGGCGCCGCGCGGCGTGATCGACGTCGGGCTCGCGGGGGTGGTCGGCGCGAGTCGCATCTTGGACGGCGAGGCGCCGTACGGGAACATGCCGCAGCGCGGCGACCTCGAGAAATGCGGTCCCGAGGACGCCGACGGCGATGTCCGCGAGCGCATCCAGACGAACGGACGCTGCGAGGCGGCGATCGAGCGCGGCGACACGTACGGCCCCGTCGCGTATGCCGCTTACATTCCCGCGACGCTCGTTTTCGGGTGGAGCGGGAAGTGGGACTCGCTCCCGGGAGCGCACACGACGTCGATCCTGTTCGACCTCCTGACCATTGTCGGGTTGGCCCTCGTCGGCGCCCGCTTCGGAGGCGTGAGACTCGCGGCCGTGCTCGCGTTCGCGTGGTCCGCGTACCCGTTCACGGCGTACGTCCTGAACGCAAACACGAACGACACGATCATGCCCGCGCTCCTCGTGTTCGGATTCTGGCTCGCGTCCTCGCCCTCCGCGCGCGGCACGGCGGTCGCGCTCGCGGGCTGGACGAAGTTCGGCGGGCTGCTCCTGGCGCCGCTCTGGGCCAGCTATCCGAGGCTCGACCTCGGGTGGCTCGTGCGTTTCGCCGCCGCGTTCGCGCTCGCGACGCTCGTCTCGTTCGTCATTCTGCTCTTGGAGCCCGATCTCTGGGAAGCCGTCCGCACCTTCTGGGACCGAACCGTCGGCTTCCAGGCTGGACGCGACTCGCCGTTCTCGCTCTGGGGCTGGGGCCAGTACCACGCGCAGGGAATCCCCGATCTCGGATTCCTGCAGCCGGTGCTTGCCGTCCTAGCCGTGGCCCTGGCGCTCGGCGCCGCATTCGTGCCGCGAGAGAAGGGGCCGGTCGAGCTGGCGGCGCTGAGCGCCGCGATTCTCGTGGCGTTCCAGCTCACCCTCACCCACTGGTTCTACCTCTACCTCCCCTGGTTTCTGCCCTTCGTGCTGCTCTGGCTGCTGCTCCCGCGCGCGTCCGAGAGTCAGGGGAAGGAGATGCGCAGCGACTCGATGGCGGAAGCCTTGCCGGATGCCGAGTCGCAGTCGATCACCGCGCCCTCGATCCGCACGTCGCCCTGAGCGGTCTCGAAGCGCACTGGCAGCCCGGTCCGCATCCGCCGGATCGCCAGCTCGGCCACGACCCCGATAACCGAGTCGTGCGGCCCGGTCATGCCCGCATCGGTGATGAACGCGGTGCCGTTCGCTAGGACGCGGGCGTCCGACGTCTGGACATGCGTGTGGGTGCCGACGACCGCGGTCACCCGGCCGTCGAGCCAACGAGCCAGGGCGACCTTCTCGCTCGTCGCCTCCGCATGCACGTCGACGAGGACGAGCGGCGTCTCGCGGACCGCCTGCTCGACGAGGTCGTCGACGACCTCGAACATCGAGGTTGCCGGATCGAGGAAGAGCGATCCGAGGACGTTGATTACCGCGAGCCGGGCGCCGTTCGAGCTGGGAACCACCGTCAGACCGCGGCCGGGGGTGTTTCTCGAGGCGTTCGCCGGACGGATGACCCGTTTCGACCCCTCGAGGTAGGGGCCGATCTCCGAGCGCCGGAAGGCGTGGTTCCCGAGCGTGATCGCATCCGCCCCCGCGGCCAGCAGCCGGTCTGCGAGGCGCGGCGTGATCCCGATCCCGTCGGCGGCGTTCTCGCCGTTCACGACGCAGACGTCGACCTCGAGGTCCGAGCGGAGCCCTGGAAGAAGAGCCTCGAGCGCGGTCCGCCCGGGAGCGCCCACGACGTCGGCGATGAAGAGGATGCGCAGGACGAGGACTCTAGAGCGCTACGGAACGCCGAGCGTCGCCGACACGTACACCTGGATCGCGACGTTGTTGCCGCCGTCCGCGGCGAACCGCGCGAGCGCCTGGCGCTCGAATCTGCTGATGTCCGCGACGCGACCGAGCTTGGACGAGCCCGCCGCGACGTTGGCGCCCACGGACAGCCCGGTGTCGGGCCGGACGTTCTGGAGCGCCAGGACGAGTGAGGGCGCCGATGTCGGCCGGAGCTCGATCTCGGCGCCGATCTCGCGCCCCGAGACGAGCTGGCTGCGGATCGCGATCACCGTTCCGTCGACGGGGGAGTAGACGTCGGTTCCCGCGACGGCGCCGACGTCCAACGTTCGCAGGGCTCCGCCCTGGAGCTGGTACCAGGCGAGCCCCTCCCGCTCGTAGCCGGTGATCTTGCGCCATAGCCGCGCGAGCAGTCCCTCGTTTGCCTGCGGCCCGACCGGCTGCAGGACGAGGGCGCCCTCGTCGGAGCCGTGAAAGCCCACCGCCGTGACACCACCTTGGGCGACGGGAGATTGGATCCGCAGATTGCCGACGGTGGCGAGCACCTGGGGCTCGGGGGGAGCCGACGTGACGGGCAGCGGCGCGGGCACAGGAGCGGCGGTGGAGCTCGAGACGCCGTTGCCGTCGAACGCAGTTAGGAGAAGCGTCGCGACGGCGACGACGCCGACCACTGCGGTGATTGCGAACCAACGCGCCCTCGACTGAGCCCGCCGCCGGCTGGCTCGCAGTCTGGCTGCATGCCGTGAGCGCGGAGTCGTCATTTCCGGGACCGTAGCAACGAGCGCTGAAGGCAGCGGTGTGACCGGGGCGCTGGTCGAGCCAAGGGCCGCCACGCCGTCGCCGGCCTGCAGTGGCTTTAGCGCGGCGTGCGCCGAGATACGATCCGACCGATGGCCGCCCCGGGCCCGACGATCCAGGTCCCGCGATGGATCCAGCTCGTTGGCCTGCCCGTCCTCGCGGTGCTTGCGTTTTTCCTGGCGAGCACGCTTGGCCATGTTCTCTTCCTCTTCCTCACCGCGTCGGTCATCGCTTTCATGCTGAACCCGCTCGTACGGGATCTGACGCGGCTCAGGGTTCCACGCACGCTTTCGGTGATGGTGGTGTACGCGATCTTCGCCGCGACGGTGGTCGCGCTCCTGATCGCGATCGGCGTCGTCGCCTTCGACCAGGCGCGAAACGGAGCCGAGCGCATGGATTCCTACGTCAGCGACGTCGACCCGGGCAGCGGTCAGACCGCCGCAGAGAAGGACATCGACGGACTCCAGGCGTGGCTCGACGACCACGGCCTCGAGGGGATTCAGGTTCGCGAGCAGGTCACAGAGTGGATCGACTCACTCGGATCCGGGGAGATCTCGGGGTACGTTCAGGAGGGAATCGAGTTCGCGCAGGGCGCCGCCCTCTCGGTCGTGCTGTTGCTCTTCTCGGCGATCCTGATCGTCGTCATCTCGATCTACATGCTGCTCGACATGCCTCGCCTCGAACGGTCGATCGACGCGCGCTTTCCACCGCAGGGCGGCCCGCCGCTGACCCAGCAGATCGAGTCCGCGCTCTGGGGCTACGTGAAGGGCCAGGCGATCCTCTCGACCGTCATCGGCACGAGCGCCGGGGTGGGGATGTGGGTTCTCGGCAGAACCGGTCTGGTCGAGGGGGCGGAGGAGTACGCATTGCTCTTCGGGCTCTGGACGGCGTTCATCGAGGTGATCCCGTACATCGGCCCCTGGCTCTCGGCGGTGCCGCCCGTGATCTATGCGCTCTTCGTCGATCCGACCGGAGTTATCTGGGTCGGGCTGCTTTTCCTCTTCATCTACCAGGTGGAGGGCCACGTCGTGGTGCCGAACGTGATGGCGAGCGCGCTGCGTCTGCATCCGCTGCTCGTGATCTTCGGGCTTCTCGCCGGAGGCGAGCTGTACGGGATCCGGGCGTCCTGATCGCACTGCCCACGATGGCGGGGC
>JACCTK010000300.1 GCA_013812465.1 Actinomycetota bacterium | reverse complement strand
GAGCGCATGAGGGCGCCACGGCATCGCGCCAGCCTAGAGCACGCCCACCGGCCGACACCAGGGCAGCTTCGCCACCTCTTCGGCATTCGGCGAAAGGACCCGCCGAGTGCGCGTGCTACGGTCGGCGGCGCTTTTCCCGATGGCCCCCGACCCCGAGATCACCGTCGTCATCCCCTGCCTGAACGAGGAAGAGGCCGTCGGGAACGTCGTCGACCAGGCGCTCGAGGGGATCCGCCGTTCGGGTCGCACGGGAGAGGTCCTGGTCGTGGACAACGGCTCCGTCGATCGCTCGGCCGAGGCCGCCGCCGAGCACGGAGCGCGGGTCATCACCGAGCATCGCCGCGGCTACGGCAGCGCGTATCTGACCGGGCTCGAGCAGGCGCGAGGCGAGTACATCGTCATGGGAGACGCCGACGAGACCTACCCGCTGCAGGAGCTCGGCCCGTTCGTCGACCGGCTCGAGCAGGGCGACGACCTGGTCATGGGCTCCCGCTTCCAGGGAACGATTCACGGCGACGCCATGCCGTTTCTCAACCGCTTCGTCGGGAACCCGATCCTGACCGGGATGCTCAACCTCTTCTTCGGCGTCAAGGTCTCGGACGCCCACTGCGGGATGCGCGCTATCCGCAAGGACGCCGCGGCGAAGCTCGACCTTCACGCGACGGGGATGGAGTTCGCGTCGGAGATGGTCTTCAAGGCGTACCGCCGCGGCCTGGCCGTCAGCGAGATCCCGATCGACTACTTCCCCCGGATCGGGGAGTCGAAGCTCAACCGCTTCTCGGATGCGTGGCGGCACGTTCGCTTCATGCTCCTGTACAGCCCGAGCTGGCTGTACCTCTTCCCGGGAGTCATCCTGCTCGTGCTCGGGCTCGTCGGGATGCTCGTGCTGGCGAGCGGCCCCGCCGACGTCTTCGGCCGGACCTGGCAGATCCACACGATGCTCGGGTTCGTCGCTCTGACGCTGATCGGCGCCCAGGTGATCCAGCTCGGCGTCTTCGCGAGAACTTATGCGCGCGTCCGGATCGGGGAGCACGACCCCTTGCTCGACCGGCTGGGGCGGGGCCTGCGGCTCGAGCACGGCCTGCTCGCCGGGGGAGGACTCGTCCTGCTCGCGACCGCCGGCCTGGCCGCGATCGGCACGGAGTGGGCGGTCGAGGGCTTCGGCGATCTCGGCCGCGCCTACGAGACGGCGCTCCTCGCGACGACGCTCGGGCTCGGCATGCAGGTGATCTTCGGCGCGTTCTTCCTCGCGCTCCTGACGATGCCGTTGCGCAGGCGGTAGGGGCGACGCGCTCGTGAGGGCAGCGGACTCCGGATACGTGGCTCTGAACACACGCCCGCACGGCGGGCACGCCAAGCTCCTCGCGCTCGTCGGCTCCGGCAAGCGGGTGCTCGACGTCGGCTGCTCGAGCGGGTATCTGGCTCGGCCGCTGGTCGAGCGCGGCTGCGCCGTCGTCGGAATCGAGCAGGACGAGAGGGCGGCCGAGACTGCGCGCGAGATCTGCTCCCAGGTGCTGGTCGGTGACGTGGAGACGATGGACCTGCCGTTCCCCGAGGGCTCGTTCGACGTCGTCCTGTGCGGCGACCTGATCGAGCACCTGCGCGATCCCGAGCAGCTCCTGGCTCGCGTGCGTCCACTGCTCCGCGAAGGCGGCCGGCTCGTCCTCACCACCCCGAACGTCGCGAACTGGACAATGCGGCTCGGGCTCCTGGCGGGCCGTTGGCGCTACACGGAGCGCGGGATCCTCGACCGAACGCACCTCCACCTCTTCACGTGCAGCACTCTCGTCGAGACGCTCGAGCGTGCGGGCTATCGCATCGTCGAGCTCGACTACACCGTCCCGGTTCCGGGCATCGGAGCGCCGGCGGTGGAGCGGGCGGCCCACGCCATCGGCCGCCTTCGACCTCCGCTCTTCGCATACCAGTTCGTCGTCTCGGCGACACCCGCCCGATGATCTCCGTCGTCATTCCGGTCAAGGACGGAGGCCTCGATCTCGTCCGCTGCCTGCAGGCCGTCGCGCGGCAGCACGTGGACGAGGAGGTCGAGGTCGTGGTCGTGGACTCGGGCTCCAGTGACGGAAGCGCCGAGCGAGCGCTCGGGTTGGGAGCACGCGTTCACGAGATCCTTCCCGAGGAGTTCACCCACGGAGGCGCCCGCAATCTCGGCGCCGATCTCGCTCGCGGCGACATCGTCGTCTTCACCTCCCAGGACGCGTACGCCGTGGACGAGCATTGGCTCGCCACGCTCGTCGCCCCACTCCGCGCTGACGCGGCTGTCGCAGGCGTCTACGGCCGTCAGCTCCCACATCAGGAGGCAATCCCGTCTGAGCGGTACTTCCTCGACTTCCTGTACGGGCCGGAGCCTCGCAGGCAGCGCCTCCGCGACCCCGACCGGCTCAGCTTCGAGACGACGCTCTTCTCGAACGTGAACTCGGCCGTGTCGCGCGCGGTGCTCGAGCGCTACCCGCTCGCGGCGGACGTGATCATGAGCGAGGACCAGGAGTGGTCGAGACGCGTCCTGCTGGCGGGGCTGGAGATCGTCTACGAGCCCCGCGCCGCGGTCCGGCACTCCCACGCCTACACGGTCGTTGGCGCGTTTCGGCGCTTCTTCGACTCGGGCGTGTCGGCCGACCGCGCGTACGTGAGCGAAGCGTCCTCGTCTCGATTAGCGCTTCGCGACGCCGGCTTTCGGTACGCGCTCGGCGAGATCGCCTGGCTCTGGCGCACCGGGCGTCGCCGCTGGCTGCCCTACGCCGCCGTGTACGAGTCCGCCAAGTTCGCCGGCTTGCAGCTGGGATTGCGCCACAAGCGAATCCCGGTTCCGGTCAAGAGACGGCTCTCCGGACTGCCGAGCCACTGGGACGAGGGGGGCTCGGCCGGCCGGTCCCAGAAGTCCTCGAAGCCACGGATCTGCCTCGTCTACGACCATCTCTTCCCGCAGACCGTCGGCGGCGCCGAGCGGTGGATGCGTGATCTCGCGCTCCACGTCGCCGCGACCGGGCATGAGGTGACGTACGTGACGATGCGTCACTGGGACGAGACTGAGCTTCCGAATCTGACCGGCGTGCGCGTGCTCGGGCTCACTCCGGCGGGCCGGGTATATCGACGGGAGCGGCGGACGCTGATGCCTCCGGTCCGCTTCGGGCTGGCAGTGGCGCGCCACCTCTGGCGACACGGGTCGGAGTACGACATCGTCCACATGGCGTCCTTTCCCTACTTCCCGCTGCTGGCGGCGAGCGCGATTGGCAGGGCGCGCAGGTACGAGCTGGTCGTGAACTGGATCGAGGTGTGGACGAGGGAGTACTGGCGCCGATACGCGGGAGTGCTGATCGGGATGTCCGGGTTCTACGTGCAGCAGGCCTGCGTGCTCATGCCGCACACGGCCTTCTGCTTCTCGCGGCTGCATTCCGAGAGGCTCCGAGCCGCCGGGTACTCCGGCACTCCGGTGCTCCTGCCGGGTCTCTATGCGGGGCCGGTCGAGCCGACTCCGGCAAGCGGCGTCGACCCGGCGCTCGTCGTCTACGCCGGCCGCCACGTCCGCGAGAAGCGGGTCGATACGCTCGTTCGCGCCTTCGCGCTTGCCCGAGTCCGCCGGCCCGACCTCCACCTGCGGCTCTACGGTGATGGACCCGAACGACCGCACATCTCGAAGCTCGTCGACGCTCTCGGGCTGACAGCATCCGTTCGCCTTCTCGGCAGGCGACCGGAGGGGGAGGTCGCAGAGGCGATCGCGCGCGCCGCCTGCCTCGTCACCGCGTCGGAGCGCGAGGGCTACGGTCTGGTTGTGGTCGAGGCGGCCGCGCACGGCACACCGAGCGTGGTGGTCGCCGGCCCGGAGAATGCCGCGACTGAGCTCGTGGAGGACGGCGTCAACGGTTTCGTATCGCCCGACGCGACGCCCGAGGTGCTCGCTCTCGCGCTCGAGAGCGTGGTCGAGGCGGGCCTGGCTCTCCGAAGGTCGACTGCCCGCTGGTTCGCCGACAACGCATCGACGCTCCGGATCGACCGATCGCTCGAGCTCGTCGCCGAGAGCTACGAGGCGATCACGCCGAAGCGAGCCGGATGATGGTGACGACGTCGTTTCGCGCCACCACTGTGCCGCCGAGATCGGGCTCCTCGGTGCACCGAGGGTCGAGCACGACGTAATCGACTCCCATCGACTCCGCGAGACGTCTGCCCTCGGGCCCTCCCTGGAGGACGGCAACGGCCTTGCGGGCGAGCGGAACCCGATTGGAGAAGCCCACCTGCCAGTCCTCGAACGCGGCGATAGTCGGGCTCCGCAGGAGATAGGGCACGACGAAGTGCAGGCAGCTGTCGGCGACGACGAGACGGGCGTTGGGCTGCCGACCGCTGTCGAGCTCGCCCCGGAGCTCGATGAGCGCCTCCACCGCCGCAGACTTCTCCTGATCGCCGGTGAGAAGGCGCTCGGGAAGGCGAAGGCCGATCGAGGAGTGAGCGATGTACGCGAGCACCAGGACGTATCCGGCGATCCAGGCCGCTGTGCGGGGCAGCTTGAGCGACGCCGCCCCGATCAGCATCACGAGCGCGACGCCGAGGTAGTAGACCGCCCGCCGATACTCGTAGGGCACGTGGATGCGCCAGAGCTGGCCGACGAGAATGCTCGCGAGGCCGAGCGCGGCGAGGGCGAGGAGGGCGCGGTCCCGGCGCAGGCGGCCGCTTGCGAGCAGCAAGAGGACGCTCAGCGCGGCCAGAGCGAGGAACGGCCACGAGTAGTAGTCGACGAGCGTCCGGAGATTCAGCCAGTCCGGCTCGAAGAGGCGATAGCTGACGGGTGAGCCGAGCTCGGCCGACTGCAGCCGCAGGTGTGCGATCACTCCCGCTCCGAGCACGAAGGCAAGGCCGACGCCCGCGAGGACCGGACGCAGCGCTCCCTTCACCTCCTGCTCACCCGCAGCCCGGCGCGCGCGGAGCCAGCGGACGAGCTCGACCGTCACGACAACCCCGATCAGCAGGGCCGCGACGCCCGCGCTCGTCGAGTGCGACACGGCCACCGCGGCCAGAGAGAAGCCGAGGAGCGCGATCGTGCGGACATCCCCACGCCCGCGATACATGAGGCCGAGCGCGAGCACGATCAGCGGGAAGAAGACGAGCGCGATCGTCGTCGCCAGCCCATGCCAGTACATCGGCTCGAGCCGGATCGGCGAGACCGCATAGGCCGCTGCCGCGAGCAGCCCCGCGCCGATCCCCCACAGCGCGCCGACCGCTACATAGACGCTGAGCGGGGTGAGGGCCGAGGCGACGACGACCCCGGAGGCGAGCGGCCGGGACGAGATTCCGTCCAGAATCCGGAAGCTTCCGTACACGGCGCCGACCGCCGCCGGATCGGCGAAGACGCGGTCTTCCTCCCCTGCGAGCGGATCGTCGATCAAGAGGCGGTTCTGCGACTCGACCTCGTCCGCGTACAGCAGGTAGTGCCCCCAGTCCGTTCCCCGGGGCGGATACGAGCCCGCGATATCCCATGAGGACCCGAGCGAGAACGCGAGGATCCCGACGAGCACCGCGATCGCGATGCTTTCCGTCCTCACCGACCGTGGGGGCGCGGGCGCGCTCGGCTCGCGGCGTCGCAGCACAAAGGCTGCGGCCGCGAGCGCCACCACGAGCATCAGCGCGGCAAGCCGGATCGAGAGCTCGGTGAGCGGAATGCCCACGATCGAAACCGAGGTCAGCAGGATCGCGAACGACCCTAGGGCCAGGGCCGGTAGGACGGCGAGGCGAAGCGACGGCGAGCGGACCTCCCTCGGCAGGAACGGAACGAGCGAGATCCCGCAGGCGGCGAGCAGGAGCACCGTGGCGCCCGGATACGGGCCCCGGGCGAGGAGCCGAATGACGAGGTCGAGAGCCAGGAGGGAAGTCCCCGCGACGCCCGCTCGCCGCCCGAAGCTCACAGTTTCGGCCAGGGATGTGCCAGCAGCACGTCCTCTCGCACTTCGACCCCCCACCCCGGGCCCGCGGGCACGCGCAGCTCGCCGTCAGAGATCTCGGGAACGGCGGTGACGAGCTCGTCTCGCCACGGGACGTCGTCGACGTCGAGCTCGAGAATGCGCGCGTTCGGGATCGCGGCGCACCACTGCGCGGCGATGAACGTGGCCAGGTGCGAGTAGTAGTTGTGCGGGGCGCAGTTGACCTCGAACGTCTCCGCGAGGTCGGCGATCTTCTTGGCTTGGTGGAACCCGTTCCAGATCACGTCCACCGACGCGACGTCCATCCCGCCTGCCTCGAGGAAGGGCCTGAAGCCGCGGCTGCCGTAGAGGTTCTCGCCGGAGCAGATCGGCATCGGCGCCACGTGTCGCACGTGTGCGAGCGCCGCCGGGTCGAAGAGATCGACCTCGAGCCAGAGCAGGTCGAACGGCTCGAGCGCGCGCGCCACCCGCACGACACCTTCGGGCTCCAGGTTGAAGTTGAGGTCGACGATCGGACGGGCCGCGTCGACCGTTCCCTCCCGAAACGCCTCCAGCAGACGGACGAGCGTCTCGGCGATCTCCTCGGCGTGCTGGGTTCCGCCGCCTTCGCCGAAACCGGGCATCAGCACTTGCGGCTCCTCGCCCGGGACGACGACGTTCGTCTTGAACGCGCGATACCCGCTCCCGACGACCTCCCGCCCGAGCGCCGCAACGTCCTCGTACGACGCGAGCTTCGTGGCGCCTGTCACCTCCCAGGCGCGCGCCCTCGTCGTCCCGCAGTGCGACCAGTAGAGCGGGATCGTCTCGCGCGTCGGCCCGCCGAAGAGCTCGTACACGGGAACGTCGAGCGCCTTCGCTTTGATGTCGAGGAGGGCGTTCTCGACACCTGCGATCGCCTTCGCGATGACCGATCCAGGACTCTGCCGCGTGTGGCGATAGAGATCCCAGTAGAGCCGCTCGCCGGCCCGTGGATCGCGCCCGACGACGACCGGCGCGAGATCTTCGACGATACCCGCGAGCCCGCGCGGCGAGCCGTGCGAGTCCGTGACCTCCGCCCAGCCGACGAGCCCGTCCTCGGTCGTGGCCTTGAGGAATATCCACGGACGCCAGCCGGCGTCGCAGAAGAGCGTCTCGAGGCTGGCGACCTTCATTCCGGGTGAGAATACGACGCGCGGCCGACCGCGGGCACCGACGCCGACCCGGATTCGAGCAGACGCTCGGCGCGCTCCCAGTCCTCCTCGTCGTCCACGTTGAAGCCCTCGTAGCCGTCGGTGAAGAACGGCGCCACGACCCGCCCCTCTCGTGTCCCGGTCTCCGAGACGACGCGCGTCCACGCGATCTCGAGCGCGCTCGACTGCACGTACACCGCCGGCAGCGCCTGATACTGGCCCGCGTGCCAGGCCACGTCCAGATGCGACTGGTCGAGGAGCGGAGTCATCGTGCGACCGTCCTCCGCCAGCACCCACGTCTTCCCCGGATGTTGTTTCACGCGCTCGACCGCCCGGAGCGAATCCGCCTCCGGTGTCGCAACCAGCTGGTCGAGTCCGCGCCGCACCACGCCCGGCCCGCGGAAGGGATTGGTCGCGCGCACGATCGCGAAGAGGTCGTACTGCTCGCCGAGCCGATCGAGGGTGAACGTGAGCCACTCGATATCCGGGGACGTCGCGGTCGCATACTCAGCCGGGCGCAGGAATGGCGCCTCCGCGCCGTACCAGCGGGCGATCTCGGCGATCTCCTCGGAGTCGGTGGAGACGACCACGCGCGTAAAGAGCCCGCTCTGCAGGGCGGTCTCGATCGCGTACGCGAGCAGAGGATGGCCCGCAAGCGGGCGGACGTTCTTCCCTGGAACCCGCTCGGAGCCCGATCTGGCCGGGACGAACGCGACCGCGACCGGGGTCTCCGGCGAGCTCACAACGCGTCGGCTTCGGCGACGAGCCTGGAAAGCACTGGGCAGGGGATGCCGAGCCGCTGCCCGGCGCGAACAACGCTCCCGGCGATCGCGTCGAGCTCGTGGCGCTTGCCGGCAACGACGTCACGTGCCGCGGAGGTCGTCAAGTGCGGATCCATCTCCACGATTCGGGTCCACTGGGCCGAGGGCATCATCTTGACACCGTCGGCGGTGGCGACGGCGCACGCCTCGGCGAGCGCCTGCTCCATCCGGGGGCGCCACTCGAGGTCCGTGCGCAGCTCACCGACGGATTTTCTCGACAGCGCCGTCGCGCTGGACACGACCGCCGCCCGTGCTGCCTTCCGCCACAGCACGCGCTTCTCGTCGTCCTCGAGCTCGACCTGCATCCCCGCCGAGCGGAGAATGTCGGCCGCGCGCTCGAGCTCCTGGGCGGAAAGGTCGTCCGACGCCATCGTCACGACCCCCGAGGGCGTGCCCTGGACTATCTGCATGCGCCCGACGCGGTAGGCCTCGAACTGCGACAGGCTCGCCGCCGCGACCCGTCCTGGGAAGCGCGCTCGGATGATCTCCACATGCTCGAGCCCGTTCAAGAGCGGCAGCACGACGCCGCGCTCGACGGCTTCCGGCTCGATGCGCTCGAGCGCGTCGGCGAGGTACGGCGCCTTCACGGCCACGACCAGGAGAGCCACCGGCTCGACGAGCCGCTCGACCATCATGGGCCGCACATTCAGCGGCTTGGCGCCGTTCGAGTCGAGCGTGATCCCGGAGAGCGCCATCAGCCCGACGATCTCCGGTGTCCCCACGCAGATCGTGCGGTAGTGAGCCTGGGAGAGCCGTACGGCGAAGGTTCCACCGACCGCTCCGGGCCCGAGAATGGCGACGGTTCTCGTCATGTCAGGGCTGGATCGGCGATCAGGTTCACGATCTTCCAGTCGGAATACACGTCCAGAGCCTCGATCCCTGCCTCGCGCCACCCGGTTCCCGAGTCCTTGACGCCGCCGAAGCCCATGTGCGGCTCCGAACCGTGCGTCCCGCCGTTGACCACGATCACCCCGGCCTGCGCCTTCTCCGCGAAACGCATCGCCCGGTGCAGGCTCGCGGTGTGGATCGCGGCGGTGAGGCCGTAGGGGGAGTCGTTCACGAGCGCGATCGCCTCGTCGAGGCTCGAGACGCGGTAGAGGAGCGTGACCGGGCCGAAGAGCTCGGTGCGCGAGATCTCGTCGGCGGGCGACGCGCCTTCGAGGACCGTCGGCGAGAGGTGGAAGCCTGGCCCGTCGGCGCGCTCGCCACCCGTCAACTTGCTGGCGCCGCTTGCAACGGCTCGCTCGATCGCCGCCAGCATTCGCTCGCGAGCCGCTTCGCTGATGACCGGCTCGGGCTCCAAGTCGCGGGACCGGTCCACGAGCAGGTCCCGGAAGGCGTCGTAGACAGCGTCGAAGACGACGATCCGGCTGGCCGCGGCGCAGCGCTGGCCCGCGTTCGAGAACGCCGAGGCGAGCGCCCAGCGGGTGGCATTCTCGAGGTCGGCGTCGTCGCAGACGACGAGCGCGTTCTTCCCACCGAGCTCGAGGCACACCTTGGCGAGACGCCGACCCGCGGTCTCGTTGATCCAGCGTCCGGTGGCAGCGGAACCCGTGAAGCTGACGAGATCGACGTCCTCGTGCTCGACGAGCGCGGCGCCTGCTTCTGCTCCCAGCCCCTGGACGACGTTCAGCACGCCCGCCGGAAGTCCCGCCTCGTGCGCCAGCTCGGCAAGAAGAGCGCGGATGCCGGAACCTCCTCGGAGGGTTTCATGACCGCCGCGTTGCCGCAGAAGATCGCGGGAAACGCTTTCCAGGCGATGTTGGGAAGTGGCGTGTTGAAGCTCATGACCAATCCGGCGACACCGAGCGGCTGGCGCATCGTCAGAACTGTTCGATGCCTCATGCTCGCCGTCGTGGTGCGTCCGTAGGAGCGTCGTCCTTCTCCGGCGACGAAGAGGCCCATCTCGACGGCGGCGTCGGCTTCTCCGAGCGCGAGCTCGAGCGGCTTCCCCGTCTCTTCGATGACGATCTCGGCCGCCTCGCCGCGACGCTCGCGGAGCAGCAGGGCGAGCTCCCGCACGATCTCGCCACGCTCTACCGGCGTGTGCTCAGCCCATGCGGGCTGGGCTGCCCTTGCAGCTGCCACCGCTGCGCCGACATCTTCTGCGTCGGAGCGTGCCAGCCGGCAGAGCCGTGTGCCATCGGCTGGGCGGAGCTTCTCGAGCCACTCACCGGAGGCCGCCGCCGCTCTTCGGCCCGCGATCAGGTTCGGAATCTCCGCGCCAATCACCGTCGGCGAGAGTATCCCCCGCTCGACTGTGGATGAATTGGCACACATTCGGCACGTTTCAGCCGCCTGTTTCGGACACGGCCAGGGTCAGACCCGGATCTTCGCCAGCGACCGCGCGGTGCGGTCAACGGCCGTTTGTGCCATGTCTCGAGCTCCGAGCCGCTCGTTCTAGCTCCTGAGGCTGAGACGTGGCCGTTCCCGCCCTCACCACGCCGACCAGCCGCCATCGACGACGACGTTCGAGCCGGTGACGTACGAGGAGGCGTCCGCGGCGAGGAAGACGACGGCGCCTAGCGCTTCCTCGGCGCGGAGCATGCGACCCATCGGCGTACGCGCCGAGTACGCCTCCAAGAACTCCGGCGGCTGGTCGTTCCACACGCCGGCGAGGGTCAGCGTGTTCACGCGCACTCCCGCGGCCGCCCAGTATGTGGCGAGGTAGCGGGTGAGATTGAGCACGGCGGACTTCGAGACCGAGTACGCCACCGGCTTCACGAAGGTCTCACCGCGCGCGCGGCGGAAGGCGTAGAGATCCTGAACGGGCGAGAGGAGCCCGTAGATCGACGAGACGTTGACGATGGAGCCGCGCCCCTCGCGGGCCATCGCACCCCCGATCACCTGGCAGCAGAGGAACGCGCCCTTCACGTTGACGTCGATGACCGCATCGAAAGAGGCTTCCGGATAGCTCTCGAACGGCCCCACCTCCTCGACGGGCGCGTCCGGCGGGGAGTCGAGCCCGGCGTTGTTGACGAGCAGGTGCGGCGTCCCCCAGTCGGCCTGGATCTCTGCCAGCGTCCCCTCGATCGCCGTGCGATCCGTGACGTCGCAGGCGAACGCCCGGACGCCCTCGGGCGTGTCGCCCGAGACGAGGTCGAGGCTCGCCACGCGCGCGCCGCGCTCGGCGAGACCCGCGGTGTAGATCGCGCCGAGCTGGCCCATTCCTCCGGTGACGACGGCGACTCGCCCCGACAGGTCGAAAAGGGGATCCGCCGTCACGCGCGTTGAGAGCTGCCCGCGGCGAGCTCGGCTGCGAGCTCGGCGGGGAGCTCGACATCTTCGAGCGCGACGCTCTCCTCGAACGCGAGCGCTCGCAGCAGGCGCCTCCCGAGCAGCCGGTCGAGCTCGTACGGGGGGAGCCCGCCGTTGGCGGGCGATCTGGCCGCGAGGTCTCCAGCCACGAGCAGATGCCCTGCCGGAAGATCGCGCGCAGCTACGAGCTTCTTGCCCATCTTCTCGAGCGGCCGCTCCTCGCTCGGCAGCGGGCGCTTCACCCCGTCGCCCAGCGCTTCGGGGACGCGGTTCAAGTCGCGCACGAGCCGGCGCATGCCCTCCGGCATCAGCGAGTAGGCGTGGTCGGATCCCTTCCACGCGTGGTTCAGCGTGAAGTGCTTCTCGACCACCCGGGCGCCGAGCATGTACGCGACGAGGGCCATCGCGATTCCGTTCTGGTGGTCGGAGAGCCCCACGACGACATCGGGAAAACGCGCGCGGTACGTCTCGATGACCCGCAGGTGCAGCTCGTCCGTCTCACACGGATACGCCGCCGTGCACTGCATGAGGCAGACGTGCGGATTGACCGGAAGCACGGTGTCGAGAGCACGCTCGACGTCCTCGAGCGTCCCGCCTCCCGTGGACAGGAAGATCGGCTTGCCGAGCGCGGCCACATGCCGGAGCAGCGGGGTGTTGACGAGGTCGGCCGACGCGATCTTGAGCGCAGGCACGTCCAGCTCGGCCAGGAGGTCGGCGCTCGGCGCGTCGAAGACGGTTCCGAAGAGCGTCACCCCCTCTTCCCGCGAGAACTCACGCAATTCGAGCCACTCCGCCGCGCCCAGCTCGAGCGCCTCTCGGTGCTCGCCGTAGGTCGCGCCGAAGGAGTGCTCGTTGTCGTAGGGCGAGTCGTACAGGGCCCGTGTGTAGAGCGAGTGGTTGTCGCGTTTCTGGAGCTTGACCGCGTCGACTCCGCACTCCTTGGCGGCATGGATCAGGGCCTTGGCCTTCTCCACGTCCCCTTGATGGTTGTGGCCGATCTCGGCGATGACGTACACGGGCTCGTCGTCGGCGATACGCCGGCCGTCCACGTGGAGCTCGGGCACGGCCAAGATGCTACTGCGCGTCCCGGTAGGCGGCGATCGTCGCCTTCGTCGCGGCGTCCCACGAGAACTCCGCTCGCGCCTTCTCACGCGCCGCCTCGCCGAGACGGCGGCGGAGCTCGGTGTCGGCGAGCAGCCGCTCGAGAGCCGCCCGCAACGCCGCCGGATCGTGCGGCGAGACCAAGAGCCCGGTGACGCCGTCCTCGACCGCATCGACGAGGCCGCCCACGGCCGCGGCGACGACCGGTCGCCCGTACGCCATCGCCTCGCGCGCCGCCACGCCGTATCCCTCTCGGTGCGAGGGACAGGCCACGACCGCCGCGCGCTCGTAGCAGCCGCCGAGCAAGCTCGGCGGTACAAATCCGACGGCGCCCGGAACGCGGGCTCTGAGAGGGCCGTCGCCGACGATGACGCGCGGAAGCCCCTCCGTCGCCTCGACCAGATCGAGGATTCCCTTCTCCTCCGAGAGCCGGCCGACGAAGAGCACGTGCGGCGGCTCGTCTGGATCCGCGACCTCCTCCGGAAGCTGAACCCCGCTCGGCACGACGCGCATTGCCCGCGCCCCGAGTCGACCGGCCGCCTCGGCGAGTGCCGTCGAGGGGCAGAGCACGAGCCGGGCGCGCCGCACGAGCCAGCGAAACGCCCACGGGAAACGACCTGCCAGCTCCACATCGGTGCCCCACAGCTGAACGACGAACGGCCTCCCCGTCACGAGCGCCGGCAGCGCGGACGGAAGCCAGTGCGCATGGACGAGATCGGCTCCACGCGAGGCACGGCGCGCGGCTCGCGCGTACGAGAGGAGAAAGAGCGGGAGCGCGAGCGAGAGCCACGGTTTTCGTTTGAGGTTCCCGACGATTCCGCTCCCGTAGGCGAGCCCGAAGTGCCGGAACGAGGCCGGTGAGACGACGGCGATCTCGAGGCCGGCGTCTCGTAGATGGAAGACCGCATCCCGCACGAAGAGTCCGGCGAAGTCGTCCGCGTGGCGCGGATACGACGTCGTCAGAACCGTGACTCTCAAGGCGCCCGCGCGGCCCGCCCGAAGACCGCGGGCAGCGCCACCGCGAGCGCCGCGAACACGTAGAAGTAGTAGAAGGTCATCGTCAGGTAGAAGAGATTCGCGACGAGAGTCGCGACCAGCGCGGCGGTCATCCCCCAGGCCAGAGGACGAACGCGCGCGGCGAGCGGGTCCCCGATCGCGGTCAGAGCACGCCCGAGCCGACGCGCGGCTCCGAGCCGCCGGAAGATCCAGATGACGAACACGGCGAAGAGCGCGGCCCCCACGACCCCCGTCTCGACGAGGGTGGCGACGTAGAACGAGTGCGGACCGAAGTCGGGCCGGCCGGTGACGAACTCGTAGTAGACCGCGAAGTTGTTCAGCCCGAGCCCGAGCACCGGGTTCGACGAGAGCACGTCGGGAACGAAGCCGTACACCTCGAAGTGGGGAGACGCGGCCGCCGAGCTCGTGTTCGTGCGGGCGCGGAGCACGGTGAGGAAGAAGTCGAGTCGTGCGACGATCACCGCCGCCACCAACGCCACGACAGCGCCGAGCGGAACGAGAAACGCCGGCCGCCGGAAGTGTCGGCGGTACGGGAGAGCGAGTACGAGCGCGCCGCAGCCGAGGCCGAGGAGCCCGCTTCGAGAAAGGGTGGCGAGCTCGACGACGAGAAGAAAGACGAGCAACAGAGCAAGCGGCGTGCGCAGGCGATGACCGGTCTCGAGCCTGAGATAGAGGGGCGTGAGAACGAGCAGCGGGATCACGAGCTCGATCCCGAGGTGGTTCGGATCGCCGGTCAGCGCGTTCGGGCGGAAGACCTCCTGGGTGCCGCCGACCGCCCCGAAGACGTTGATTCCCGTCTGGCGAGAGGTGATCGGCTCGATCAGCGCCGCGTCGAGGTTCGCTCCGACGACCTCGGCGAGCCCGAGCTGGATCACGCCGTAGAGAGCGTTCAACGCGATGCCGCCGCAGAACGCAGCTAGGGCCAGCCAGTAGAAGTCGAGCGAGCGCCGCGCTAGGAGCGCGACTCCTGTGACCAGGAATCCGAAGTGGAGCACGAACTTGACCATGCCCTTCGCCCACTGCGCGAGCGACTGGGCGGTGTCGAGCGCGTAGAAGCCGGCGAGGTAGACGAGCGCGAAGGCGAGCAGGAACCCGAGCGCCACGAGCGCGGTGCGCGTGAGCCGCGTATCGCCATGTTCCAGCCGGTCCCAGCAGAAGACGACGAGGAAGACCGAGGTGAGAACATCCGAGAGCGTGAGCGAGCCGGCGAGCTCCCACTGCAGCTTGTGGAACGTGACCGTGAGCACGGTTGCGAGGAAGAGCCCGTCGAGAACGGGCTGTGCGAGAACGCGCTCGCGGGCTCTCGTCCGGAGTGGAAGCGCGTGCGCGGTCAGAGGACGATCTCCCGGAGCAGGTCGGCCGTCTCCTCGACACGAGCCTGGCGGGACAGTCGCTCGCGGTCGTCCTCGGAGAGCTCGGTCGCAGGCAGGCCGCCGTTGACGAACCGCGCATGCAGGTCTAGCAATGCTTCGCTGATTCCTCCGATGTCGTCTGGAGCGACCACGACTCCTGCTCCTGTCTCTCTGATGAGGTCGGCGGCCGCGCCGTCGGGAGGCACGACCGCGAGTATGGGCCTCCCGGCGGCGAGGTACTCGAACACTTTTCCAGACAGCACGCCCTTGCCCCTGCCGCCCGCGTCCGGCACGAGCAAGAGCAATGCCTCCGAGTCCCGCTGAAGGCGGAGCGACTCAGCGCGAGGCGCGTAAGGAATCAGCTCGAGCCGGTGGCCCAATGCGAGCGACTCGGCCCATTCACGATCGGAGCTGCGGAAGTCGCCGACGAAGCGCGCGACGGCGTCGACACCCGAGTCCTTCAGAGCCTGCAGGAACGGGCGTGGGTCGCGCCTCCCGAAGAAGCTCCCGGCGTGCGTGATCCGGAAGCGCGGCGCGGGACGGTAGTCGAGCCCCGCGAAGTCGTCGAAGTCGCACCCGTTCGAGATGGTGCGGACGATCCCGCGCGGCTCGAGCCCTCGCACCTCCTCGGCGATCGCCTCCGAGACGCACGAGATCGCATCCGCTTGGCGGGCGACGAGGCGTGCTAGCTGCTCGTTCGCGGCCTGTCGCGCGCGAGTCGCGGTGGTGTCAGCCCGCCGGTGCTGGTTCGCGACGAGCGGATCGCGAAGATCCGCGAGCCAGCGGGCGCCGGTCGCCTGCTTGACGGCGGCGCCGACGAGGTGAATCGAGCCGGGCGGGGACGTCGTCAAGACCGCGTCGATCCCCTCACGACGCACGATCCTGATCGCAGCTGGGACCGCGGTGAGATTCCAGGTCACGCTCGCGTCGGGGAGGAGCAGGCGGCGAGCGGTGATCTGCGCCTGCAGCAGCGCGCGGCTAAACCCATCCTGGGCGGCGAGCTCCTCGGTGGGCTTCCGCGCCCTCGGCCCGACGTAGCGGATGCGGTGAATCCAGGCCTGCGTCGGGACGCGCAGGTCGGGATCCCGGTGCACCCACTTCGGGTCGTCCGGAGCGAGCACGTGCGTCTCGATCCCGAGCGCCGGCAGGTACTGCGCGAGCTTCAGCGGCCGCTGCACGCCGCCGCCGCCCGCGGGCGGGAAGTAGAGCGTCACGAGGAGGACCTTCACCGGCGAAAGCGTAGGGCACGGTCGCAAGCAGAACCTCTTGCAACAGTCTGTTACAAGGGATCGCGCGCGTCACGAGCGGGAAGCGGTTGACTTCTGACTTGGTCTCAGCGGCGAAGCGAGGCGAACGCGTC
>JACCTK010000271.1 GCA_013812465.1 Actinomycetota bacterium | reverse complement strand
CCCGTCCGACCGCCTGCATCGCGAGCGAGGCGAAGAGGAACGGCATCATCCCGCCGACGAACAGGCCGGCGATGACCCAGGGATCGCTCAGGGAGAAGCTGATCGTCAGCCCCTCCTCGGCAAGCCCACGGCTGTACTCGTTGAAGAGGATCAGCGCGGCCAGGCCCGCGGAGCCGATCGCGTACCCCTTCGTCACCGCCTTGGTCGTGTTGCCGACCGCGTCGAGCGGATCGGTGATCCCGCGCACGGATTCGGGCAGGTCGGCCATCTCGGCGATGCCGCCGGCGTTGTCCGTCACCGGGCCATAGGCGTCGAGTGCGACGATGAGACCGGTCAAGGACAGCTGCGCCATGACGGCGACGCCGATGCCGTAGAGCGCCGCACCGGCCGCGTAGTACGCCCCGACGACGCCCGCCGCGATCACGATCACCGGAAGCGCCGTCGCCTGCATGCCGACCGCGAGCCCGGAGATGATGTTCGTCGCGTGGCCGGTCTGCGACGCCCGCGCGATCTCCTTCACCGGCGGCCAGCGGGTACCCGTGTAGTACTCGGTGATCGCGACCAGCAGGAAGGTGACCGCCAGGCCGATCAGCGCAGCGCCGTAGAGGTTCCAGAAGCTGAAGCCGTTCCCGTCGTACACCAGGGTGACGGGGATGAAGCCGATGGCCGAGAGCACCGTCGCGATGAGCACGCTGCGATAGAGCGCGTTGATGATCGCGTTCGGGCCGCTCGCCACCTGCGTGAAGAAGGTCCCGATGATCGAAGCGATGATCGAGATCCCGCCGAGCGCGAGCGGGTAGAGCCAGAGCTCGCTCTCCCCGAAGCTGATCCCGAGAAGCATCACCGCGACCGCGGTGACGGCATAGGTCTCGAAGAGGTCTGCGGCCATGCCGGCGCAGTCACCGACATTGTCTCCCACGTTGTCCGCGATGACGGCCGGGTTTCGTGGATCGTCCTCGGGGATGCCGGCCTCGATCTTGCCGACGAGGTCGGCGCCGACGTCGGCGGCCTTCGTGTAGATCCCGCCGCCCAGCCGGGCGAAGACGGAGATCAGCGAGCCGCCGAAGGCGAGCCCGATCAGATCGTCGACCGCGGACTCGGGGCTGTTGCCGATCCAGTCGGTCAGCACCCAGTAGTAGCCCGCCACGCCGAGCAGGCCGAGGCCCACCACGAGGAGCCCGGTCACCGAGCCCGCGCGAAAGGCGACCTTGAACGCGGGCTGGAGACCCTCTCGCGCGGCCTCAGCCGTGCGGACGTTCGAGCGCACGGCGACGTTCATGCCGATGAACCCGGCCGCGCCCGAGAAGACGGCGCCGACCAGAAACCCGAACGCCGTCCCCCACCCGAGCTCCGTGTAAAAGCCGAGGAGGAAGAACGGCACGATCGCCACCACCGCGATGGTGGTGTACTGCTTGCGCAGGTACGCGGCCGCGCCCTCCTGGATCGCGTGCGCGATCTCCCGCATGAGCTCGTTCCCCGCCGGCTGCCTGAGCAGCCACCAAGTCAGGTAGATGCCGTACAGCACCGCGAGGACCGCACACGCAAGCGCGAACCCGACAGCGTGGTCTACGAAGAAGTCCATCGATCCTCCGGTTACAGGGTCGTCACAAACTGAGCGCCGAGTGACCTCGGCGCGGCCGATTATCTATCACAAAGCGAGCTGCGATCTCTGTTCAGCAGTCTACGAGGGCTGACAACGCGCGGCAGATCGCCTGGCGCGGATGTCTGAGAGCCCCGACCCGTTCTGTCAGATCGCCGCGCGAGATCCGCTGAAGGTTGTCGAAGCTCGCGACGCACGGCTCGCGGAGGCCGGCCTGATCGTCGAGGGGGATCTCGGTCGAGATGTTTCGAATGGTGCTTGTCACCGGAGCGACAAGAATGGCGTTCAGCACGGGCACGGCATGAGAGCGCGTCACGACGAGGACAGGTCTTCGCTTGCGCTCTTCTGTCTCCGCCCACAGATCTCGCCCTGTACGGGGGTCACCACGTCTCTTCTTCGATCATCCGCCTCGCCGCTTCGTCGACCCCGCTCAGCTCCTCCTCCGTCTGCGGCTGGGCGCTGTATGCGGCGATGTCCGCCTCGGCGATCCGGCGCCTCCGGTGGCGGTCGACAAGCGCGCGAAGGGCCTGCCGCGCGGCGTCGGAGCGTGAGTCGACAACGCCTTCGGAAACAAGCGCGTCGATCTGCTCGACGAGCTCGTCGTCCACGCGCGTCACCAGCTGACGCACATACCCAGTGTGACAGTTCGCATTGCGAGTCGCAATGCGCTATTCGGACGTGTCGGATCCAGCCTCGCCGACAGCCTTCGCATACGCGAGCTGGAGGTTTATCCGTGCCTGCTCGAGATCGCGGAGGACGGCTTCGTCGGCGCCACCCTCACGCAATACCGGATCGAGCGCGCGCAGAGCCTCGATCGCGAGCCGCGCTTGAGCCAGATCGCGAGTCTCGGGCGACACGCGACGGAAGCCGATGGAGGCGGTCGTCGCGAGTGCCTGCACGAGGATGTCCGCGACACCGATTCGGTCGAGCGCCTCGAGCAGCTCCTCCTCGGACGGAGTCTCGCCCTCAGCCACCGATCTTCTCCGTCGCCTTGACCTGCTCGGCGTAGATCTCGTCGAGCGTGGCGCCCTGGTCGAAGCGCTCGATCTGCCGCTCTGCGGCGTTGCGTTCGGGAACGGCAAGGTACGGCGCCGCGCCGATCTCCTCCGCGACGGGCAGCACCCACTCGATCAGCTCCTCGATCCGCTGCCGCGCGGGAATGGCCTCACCGCGTACGAAGTCGATCAGCTCGCCGGGAAGGCCGTAGCGAATCGCGCGCCAGAGGTTCTCCTCGATCAGGCGGTGCGGCAGCGGCGCCACGGGCTCGCCGTCGTCGTGGGCGCGAGCGACGCGGGCAGTGAGAGACGCGGCGAGAGCGGCGAGAGACTGCGCCTCAGCGAGCTCGGGCTGGCCGTCGCAGATCCTGATCTCCACGGTCGGGAAGACCATGTGCGGGCGCACGCTCCACCAGATCTGCGTGTTCTCGGTGATCGAGCCGGTGTCGTAGAGGAAGCGGACGAAGCCCTCGTACTCGTCCCAGGACGCGAACGCGTCGGGTACTCCGCAGCGCGGAAAGAAGCGGGTGAAGATCTGCGTCCGCGCCGAGTGCAGGCCGGTCGAGACGTTCTCGACGAACGGAGAGCTGCAGGAGAGCGCAAGGAGCTCGGGGAGGAAGTTGCGCAGCGCGCTCGCCACCGCGATCGCCCGATCGGGGCCGTTGATCGCGACGTGGACGTGGAGGCCGAAAGTGTTGTTGCGCCAGACGACATAGCGGAGCAGCTCGTCGTTTCGCCGGTAGTGGGGAGTGTCGATGATCCGCTGGTCCTTCCAGTCGGCCCAGGGGTGCGTGCCCGTGGCACCGAGCAGGAGCCCGAGCGGCTCGACGAGCGCCTGCAGCTGCGCGCGGCGCTCCGCCATCACTGCGGGAACGTCGGCGAAGGTCTCGCAGCGCCCGGTTCGCACTTCGACTTCCGACGCGATCAGCTCTCCGACGAGGTGCTCTTCGAGCAGCGTTCCCTGAGCGGCGGCCTTCACCTCCTCGAAGCGGTTCGTGAGGTCGAGCGAGTCCGGGTCGACGAGCGCGAACTCCTCTTCGACCGCGATCGTGAAGTCCGTCGCGGACTCGAATTGCGCCCGTGACCGCGCGATCAACTTGTCCGCAGAGAGACGCTGCTCGTCGCCCATCGGCGCACTACAGTAGTGAAAGCATTGGGCTACCGACTCGCGTCGAGCAGGCGATCGGCGACGCTGGTCCAGCTCCAGCGTTCGACCGCAGCATGACGGGCACTGTCCGACAGCGCCGCCCGCTCCGCTGGCGAGAGCGCGAGCAGTTCGCTGAGCTTCTCCCGCAGGTCGTCCGCGTCTCCCGTTCGGAAAGACGCGAGGTGACGAAGGTCAGGCGGATATTCGCCCTCGAGCCCTTCAGCGACCTCGGCAAGTCCGGAGTGGCGGGCGACGAGCGGCGGGCATCCGGCGGAGGCGGCCTCCGCGGCGACCATCCCGAAGGCCTCGGGGAAGATCGAGGGGACGACGCAAGCATCGGCCAGCGCGAGAAGATGGACGAGGTGTCGATGCTCGAGCGGCCCTGTGAAGAGGGCGCGGTCGGGATCCGCGATTTCCTCGAGCTCCGCGCGGTAGTCCCCAAAGCCGACGACGACCGCCCGCGCAGCGAGCCCGCGGAGCGCCTCCAGCAGAACGTGAACTCCTTTGTTCAGGAGGAGCTTCCCGAAGTAGACGACCGTGGGGCGCTCGTCTTCGAGAAAACGTGTCAGCCGCTGCGCGTTCCCCTCGTCGGGAAGGCGCTCGTTCGCGCTCCCGGAGTTCGGCGGGTCACGCCGTGCCTCTGCGAGCAAGGCGGCGAGCGCCTCTGCGCGCGGACGCGGGCGCCACGCTTCGACGTCCACTCCGGGCGGCACCTCGTGGACGCGGTCAACGTGACCGCAGACCTCGTCGAGCACCTCCCGAATGTGCGCGGAGCCGACAAACACCGCAGCGGCGCCGGCGAGGGTCTCCCTGCCCCAGGCTCCGAGGTCCGGACGACCGCGCATCGAGTACTCGAGCTCCGAGCCGTGCGCCTTGACCGCGTACTTGGCGCCCGTCGCAGCTCCGACCGGCCCGCCGAGGAGCACGTGGTTGCAGAAGACGAGGTCGGCGGGGAGATGCTCGCGTAGCGCCGCGGCGTTCGCCTCCACCCAGCCGTCGAGCTCCGGTCGTGTGCAGTCTTCCAGCAGCTTGACCTCGTAGCCCGCGTAGCGGTCGAGAACGAAGACGGGGAGAAGCCCGCCGACGTCAGGCCGGAGGACCTCGGCGCCGCCGAGGTCGTGGAGCTCGGCGTGGGGCTCCTGACTGAAGACGGTGACGTCGTGACCCGCGCGACCCCACTCGCGCGCGAGCTGTCGCGTGTACACGTTGGAGCCCGTCCCACCGAGCAGATATCCGTGCCAGAGCAGGATGCGCATCGTTAATCCTGGTCAGCAGCGACTGACGGCGAGGTACGCACGGGCACGCAATCGGTATCACACCCCGGCGAGAACGGCGATGGGCACCCCATGAAGGGGTCTGCTTGACCGCAAAGTCAGGTGAGATGGAAGTAGAGGGCGTAGAGGAGATCGACCGCGGGGTTCGACGTGTGCACGTTCACGTCCGCCGGGACATCGAGCAGCGCCTCCGAGTAGTTGAAGATGATCTTCACGCCGGCCCCGATGAGCGCGTCCGCCGCGTCCTGAGCGGTGTCGGCCGGAACCGCGATGACGCCAACGATGATGTTTCGCTCGCGGCAGATCTCCGCGACGTCGTCAATCGAGTTGACGTTCATGTTCCCGACCCGCTGCCCGACCTTGTCGGGATCGCTCTCGAAGATGGCCGCGACGGTGATGCCGTGCTCGGCGAAGATCGGGGAGCTGGCGATCGCGCTTCCGAGCCGCCCCGCCCCCGCGAGGGCGATGTTGTGCTGTCCCTGTGTCCGCAGGATCTTGCGGATCTCCTCGAGCAGCGCCTCCGTGCGATAGCCGACTCCACGCTTCCCGAACCTGCCGAAGGCCGAGAGATCCCGCCGGATCTGGGTCGCGTTGATGTTCGTGTACTCCG
>JACCTK010000267.1 GCA_013812465.1 Actinomycetota bacterium | reverse complement strand
CCGGTACACTCCGCGCGCCGTGGCGAGCCTGCCAGAAGCGCTTGCCCAAGCCCCCCTCGAGTGGGACACGCCCCTATACCGCATGGCGGTCGCGCAGTTCGACCAGGCTGTTCCGGTCGCGGACATTCCGGACGACATCGCGGAGCGGCTGCGCTATCCCGAGCGCTCGATCATCGTCACCATCCCCGTTCGCATGGACGAGGGGCATCGGGTGGTCTTCCCCGGGTATCGGGTCCAGCACTCGAGCATCCTCGGGCCTACCAAGGGCGGAATCCGCTACGACCTCGAGGTGTCGCTCGGCGAGTGCGCCGCGCTCGCAATGTGGATGACGTGGAAGTGCGCGCTGCTTCGTCTGCCCTACGGTGGGGCGAAGGGAGGAGTCCGGTGCGACGCGCGCTCGCTCTCGCTGCCCGAAGTCGAGCGGCTGACACGCCGCTTCACCTCCGATCTCCTGCCGGTGATCGGGCCGCAAGAGGACATCCCCGCGCCGGACATGGCCACGAATGAGCAGACGATGGCCTGGATGATGGACACGTATTCGGTGCAGCGCGGGTACGCGGTGCCCGAGATCGTGACGGGAAAGCCGATCTCGATCGGCGGCTCCGTGTTCCGGCACGAGGCGACGGGCGTGGGGGTGGTGATGGTGATCGTCCGGGCTTGCGGCAAGTTGGGCTGGCGGCTCGACGAGCAACGCTGCGTCGTGCAGGGGTTCGGCAACGTCGGCGGGATCGCGGCACACGAGCTCCATGCCCTCGGCGCCAAGGTCGTCGCCGTATCGGACGTGTCGGGAGGCATCCACTCAGAGGCCGGGCTCGACATTCCCGCGCTCGAGGAGTACGCGCATCTCCATGGGTCGCTCGACGGCAGCACCGCCGGGCTTCGGGTCACGAACGAGGAGCTGCTCGAGCTCGACTGCGACATCCTGGTTCTCGCTGCACGCGAGGATCAGGTCACGGCGGAGAACGCCTCCCGGGTGCAGGCGCGCATGGTCGCGGAGGGCGCGAACGGCCCCACGTCGCTCGAGGCCGACCACATTCTCGGCGAGCGGAGGATTCCCGTTCTGCCGGACATCCTGACGAACGCGGGCGGCGTGACCGTCTCCTACTTCGAATGGGTGCAGGACCTGGGGCGTCTCTTCTGGACGCGTGACGACATCCGCGCGAAGCTCGCGGAAAAGCTCTCCGACGCGTTCGACCGCGTGTGGGATCTCGCGGAGGATCGCAACGTGTCTCTGCGAACGGCGGCCTTGGTATCGGGCATCCGGGAGGTCTCGAATGCCCTCGAGGCCAGGGGAATCTTTCCTTGAACACCGTGCGTGATGCGATGGTGTCCCATCCAGGCCAGCTCTCAGCGGACGCGTCCGCCCAGGTCGCGGGTGAGCTCCTCGGGCGGCCGGAGGTGCGTGCGATCTACGTGACCGACGACGAGCGCCTGGTCGGTGTCGTCACGCGAAAGACGCTCGTGCGCGAGGTTGTCGCAGCTGGCCGCGACCCGAGCGCGACGACGCTCGGTGAGATCGCCGAGCTACCCGATCACACCATCGGCCCCGACGTCCCGCTCGAGGATGCCTTCCGTTTCCTGGAGGAGCACGATGCCGAGCGGGTCCCCGTCGTGGACGAGCGCGAGAGTCTGATCGGCGTTCTCTCGCGCAGCGTGCTGCAACGGCGGCTGGCCGAGGACGAGGAGCCTCCGGGAGAAGAGGACGTCGAGCCGCCCGATCTTCCCCCAGCCGCATAATCGACTAGCAACAGGTGTATGCGCCCGGAGGCGCTGCGCCCTCTTCCGGCTCGGGGAGCTCGGCGGCCGCGAACGCCGCTCCGTGCAGGATGTCGCGCTCGCTCACCTCGATCTCACCGAGTCCGTACGCAGCGAGCACCTCGCGAAGGATGACCACGCCGGCGACGATGACCGCGGCCCGTCCTGGCTCGATTCCGGGAACCTCGAGCCGCTCTTCGAGTGTCATGCCAGCTAGGCGCTCGAGCTCACGCTCGACCGAGTCCCGGAAGATCCGATGCCCGTGGGTGCGCACAGGGTCGTATTCCTCGAGCCCGAGAGCGAGCGTGGCCAGAGTTGTCACCGTGCCGGCGACTCCGATCGCGCTTCGCGCCTCGTAGGGCGGCAGGAGCGAGCGAACGTACGCTCCCGCGCCGGCGAGCTCCGGTCGGGTGGGAGGATCCGATTTGAGAAAGCGCTCGGTCAGCCGCACGCAGCCGACGTCGAGGCTCGTGGAGGCCGCCGGCGCAGCGCCGCTCGAGGTCACGACGAGCTCGGTCGAACCGCCGCCGATGTCCACGATCAGCGTGTCCTGGACCGGCGGCCGACCGGCAGTGACTCCGCGAAGCATCATCGCCGCCTCGTCCGTGCCGTCGAGGAGACGGGTCGTGAAGCCGTAGCTCCACTCGATCTCGCCGAGGAACGCCTCGCCGTTCTCGGCGTCTCGCACCGCGCTCGTCGCGATCGCGAGCGTTCGAGTCGCGCCGTGGCGCTCGAGCTCTCGGCGATAGTCGGTGAGCGCGTTGCGCACACGCGTGATCGGAACTGGCAGGAGCCGCTTCCGCGTGTCGACCCCTTCACCGAGCCGCGTGATGGTCAGAAGGCGGACGACTTCGTCGAGCCTGTCGCCAGTGACGTCGGCAACGAGCAGCCGCGTCGAGTTCGTCCCAAGGTCTACCGCCGCAACGCGGGTCATCTGAATCAGATCGGGAGGAAGACGCGGAGCCAACGCGTGCGAGCTTTCGCAGACTCGATCGCGCCTCGTAGCACCTGCATTTGCGCTCGGGAGGCGCGCAGCCGCTGGAGCGCGGTCTCGAGGTCGGCGCTTCGCCGCTCCGCCTGCGCGAGCAGGGTCTCGGTCCGCGCCGTTCGCACCTCGAGCGCGTCCAGCTCGGCGCCCATCGCCTTCCCCGTCCTCTTCAGCTGCCGCCACATCCGCACCCCTCGGACGCTGCAGAACGTGGCTGCGACGGTCACCAGACCGAGCCCGATGAGGAAGGTGAGAAGGATCATCGTGAAAGCCTAGCCCCTCTTCTTCAAGAGACCGAAGAGGCCGCGGACGAGCTCGCGCTGGATCGTCCGCCCGGTAGAGGACTTGAGGAAATCTCCGATCGCGTCTGCGCCGCCGCCGGTCGCCTCTGCTGCTTTTTTCTGACGCTCGCTCGTAGTTGGCGCGCCAGGAGGCGGAGGCGCGGCCTGCTCGAGCCGCGCCGCGAGCATCTCGCGCGCGCTCTGGTTGTCGAGCCGGGTCGCGTACTTCACATGGAGCGGCGAGCTCTTGGCGGCGCCGTCGACGTCGTCTGCAGGCCCCATGCGCGCGTGCGGCGGACGCATGCGCGTGTGGACGACCGGTGTGGGCACGCCCGACTCGGACAGGATCGTGACCGCGGCCTCGCCGGTTCCCATCTGCGTGAGCAGCTCTTCGAGGTCGTAGAAATCGGACTTGGGGAACGTCCGCACCGTTGCCCGCAGCGCCTTGGCGTCGTCGGGGGTGAACGCCCGCAGCGCGTGCTGGACGCGGTTGCCAAGCTGGCCCAGCACGTCGGCCGGAATGTCCTTCGGCGTCTGCGTGACGAAGAAGACTCCGACGCCCTTCGAGCGGATCAGTCGCACGGTCTGCGTGACCGACTCGACGAACGCCTTGCTCGCGCCGTCGAACAGGAGGTGCGCCTCGTCCAGAAAGAACACGATGCGTGGCTTGTCGCGGTCGCCGACCTCCGGGAGCTGCTCGAAGAGCTCGGCGACGATCCACATGAGCACGGTCGACCACAGCTTCGGTCGGTCCTGCACGGCCGGAAGCTCCAGGCACGAGATGACACCCCGCCCGTCCGGCGCGGTGCGCAGGAGATCGGCGATGTCGAGCTGAGGCTCGCCGAAGAAGTCGTTCCCACCGCCCTCCTCGAGGCCGACGAGTGAGCGCAAGAGGACGCCCACGGTCGCCGGCGAGAGCCCGCCGATGCCCCGGAGCTCCACCTTGCCTGCGTCGGAGTCGAGGAACGTGAGCAACGCGCGCAGGTCCGAGAGATCGAGCAGCGGGAGGCCCTTCGCGTCGGCGTAGTGGAAGACGAGCGAAAGGCTCTGCTCCTGCGTCTGGTTCGAGCCCAGGACCTTGGCGAGCAGGAGCGGCCCGAAGTCGGACACCGTCGCCCGCACGGGGACACCGGGCCCAATCCCGCCCAGCGAGAGGTACTCGACCGGATAGCCGGCGGGCACCCACTCGATCCCGAGCTCCCTCGCGCGCTTCTTGGCGGGTCCGTCGTCCGATCCAGGGAGCGCGATGCCCGAGACGTCGCCCTTCACGTCGGCCGCGAATACGGCGACGCCGGCAACGGAGAGCTGCTCGGCGATGACTTGCAACGTCCTCGTCTTGCCGGTTCCGGTCGCGCCCGCGATCAACCCGTGTCGGTTCAGCATCCGTAGCGGCACGCGCACTCGAGCGGCAGACGCCACCTCCCCCTCGTGAACTCCCAGGCCGAGCTCGATCGCGGCGCCGCCGGTCGCGTATGCCTCTCCGATCGAGGTGCCGAAATCCGTCGCGCTCGCCGATCTGGACGCCACGGCGCGATCGTATCCGACGTCCGCCGGCCTTCTTGCAGCACGTTTCCTGGATCCTCGCGTATGAGGTTTTGTATCCAATCGGAGCGGGTAGCGCCCCAACATTGGCCGTTGACGCACTCTATTGCACATTTGGGATCCGAGACGTACGATCTGAGAGGTAATCCGGCGAGGGAGGAGCGGGAGATGAGCGGCATGGGGACGAACGGGCAAGGCCGTTGGACCGGGATCGAGCGGCCGTATACGCGTGAGGACGTCGAACGACTGCAGGGGCGCTTCCGCGTCGAGCACACGATCGCGCGTCTAGGCGCAGAGCGCCTCTGGCAGCTCATGGCGTCCGAGCCCTACGTCGCCGCGCTTGGAGCGCTCACCGGCGCGCAGGCCGTGCAGATGGTCAAGGCGGGCCTGAAGGCGATCTACCTCTCCGGCTGGCAGGTTGCCGCCGACGGGAACCTCTCCGCGCACACGTACCCGGATCAGAGCCTGTATCCCGTCAACAGCGCGCCCGCGCTCGTCAAGCGCATCTCGAACGCGCTTCTGCGTGCGGACCAGATCGATGCGGCCGAGGGTAAGAACGGGACGTACTGGCTCGCGCCGGTGCTCGCAGACGCCGAGGCCGGCTTCGGGGGCCCGTTGAACGCGTTCGAGCTGATGAAGTCGTTCATCGAGGCCGGCGCCGCAGGGGTGCACTTCGAAGATCAGCTCTCCTCGGAGAAGAAGTGCGGCCATCTGGGCGGGAAGGTGCTGATCCCGA
>JACCTK010000253.1 GCA_013812465.1 Actinomycetota bacterium | reverse complement strand
CGCGCCGCCGGGGCCTTCACCCTCCTCGGCGACGTTGCGCAGGCGACCGGGCCTGTTTCGTACCCGCGCTGGGAGAACCTCCTGGCGACCTCCCGGGCGGCGAACGCGCCGAGATCGAGGAGCTGCGCCACGCCTACCGGGTGCCGCGGGAGATCATGGCCATCGCGCTCCCGCTGCTCGCCCACATCGCTCCTGAGATGGAGCCGCCGATCGCGTACCGGGCGGGCACCGAGCCGCCGCGAATCGTGCGCGCGGATCCGCCTCTTGCGGCTGCCTACGAGGAGGCGGCCGGACTGGCGGACGCCGAGGGCCTCCTCGCCGTGATCGCGCCGGCCTCACTCCGCGGTGATCCGGGCGAAGCCCCAGCCCTCTTCGATGACACCCGCATCTCGGTTCTCACGCCGCGAGAAGCGAAAGGCATGGAATTCGATCACGTGATTGTCGTCGAGCCAGCGCTGATCGTGGAGGAAGCCGCTGAGGGACAGGGCCTGCGCGAACTCTACGTCGCGCTCACCCGGCCGACGACGACGCTCGTTGTCGTACACGCGAGGGGATTGCCCGCGGAGCTCAGTCTCTGAGCAGACGCCGCAGCACGTAGGGGAGGATTCCGCCGTGGCGGAGGTACTCCCGTTCGCGCGGCGTGTCCAGCCGCACGGTGGCGCGGAGCTCCGTCTCGTCCGCCCGCACCGTCACCTCACGTGCCTCGCCGTTCTCGATGCCACTGATCGAGAACTTCTCACGCCCCGTCAGCCCTAGCGAGACGAGAGTCTCTTCCGGCAGGAACTGGAGCGGGAGGATCCCCATCATCAGCAGGTTCGAGCGGTGGATCCGCTCATAGCTCTCGGCGATCACCGCGCGCACGCCGAGCAGCTTCGGCCCCTTCGCGGCCCAGTCGCGCGACGAGCCGGATCCGTATTCCTTGCCCGCGAGCACGATCGTCGGGACACCTTCCACGCGATAACGCTCGGCCGTGTCGTAGATCGTCCCTTCCTTCCCCGAGGGCACGTGGACGGTCCAGGTGCCTTCCGAGCCGGGAACGAGGAGGTTGCGCAGCCGGACGTTCGCGAATGTGCCACGCACCATCACCTCGTGGTTCCCTCGCCGTGAGCCGTACGAGTTGAACGCTTTCCGCTCGACGCCGTGCTCGAGCAGATACTTGCCCGCGGGCGAGTCGTGCTTGATCGACCCCGCCGGCGAGATGTGGTCGGTCGTGACCGAGTCCCCCACGGAGACGAGGCAGCGAGCCCCGACAACGTCTTCGACCACACCCGGCTCGGGCGGCATCCCGTCGAAGTACGTCGGCAGCCGCACGTAGGTCGAGTCCAGATCCCAAGCGAAGAGCTCTCCCTCCGGAACGGGCAGCGCGCGCCAGGTCTCCTCGCCGGTGAACACGTCGGCATAGATCGCGCGAAACATCTCCTCGCCGAGCGCTCCGGAGACGGTTTCCCGCACCTCCTCGGGCGTGGGCCAGAGGTCGGACAGAAACACATTCTCGCCGTCCGAGCCCACGCCGATCGGCTCGGTCACGAGGTCGATGTCCATCCTCCCGGCGAGGGCGTAGGCGACCACGAGCGGAGGAGACGCGAGGTAATTCGCCTTCACCTCCGAGTGGATCCGCGCCTCGAAGTTCCGGTTCCCGGAGAGCACGGCGCACACGACGAGATCTCCCTCGGCTATGCCATCCGAGATCGCTTCCGGCAGCGGCCCAGAGTTTCCGATGCAGGTCGTGCAGCCGTAGCCGACCGTGTGGAAGCCGAGCTCTTCCAGATACGGCGTCAGCCCGGCCTTGTCGTAGTACTCGGTGACCACCTTCGAGCCGGGCGCCAGGCTGGACTTCACCCACGGCTTGCGGGAGAGGCCACGCTCGACCGCCTTCTTGGCGAGGAGCCCGGCGCCGACCATCACGGCCGGATTGGACGTGTTCGTGCACGACGTGATGGCGGCGATGACGACCGAGCCGTTCTCGAGCTCGAAGGTCTCGCCGTCGAGCTCGCAGATGACGCCGCCGGGAGGGTTGTAGACGGGGGCGGTGAGA
>JACCTK010000252.1 GCA_013812465.1 Actinomycetota bacterium | reverse complement strand
CTGATGGTCGTGCTCTACGGCAACAGTCCGGGGTGCCGGCGAGGCTCCCACGCCAAACTAAACACAGGCTCACGGGCACCAAGGGAAACCGGCGTCAGCAGGCGACCCGCGGATGATCGCCGATTTCATCCGCCCGCGGGTGGCCGACCGGCTATGGCTAACTAAACCGGTTGCGCGCACGGTGACAACGACCGGACGCCTCTCAGTCGCCTGGCATGTGCCGGCGCAGACCGGGAAAACGGGCGAAGTCGGAGTCGTACGAGACGAGCTCACAGCCGTGCTCGAGCGCGAGCGCCGCCAGATGGACGTCGTTGACGAGATTCCCGGCGGTGCCTACGCCAGACAGAAGCTCGGCGACCACGTCGAGATGTCGGCCCGTAGGCTCCACGATCACCGCGGTGGGTCGGGCCAGCCAGCTTCGCAAGACGTCGATCGCCTCGTTCGATGCCAGCGGGCGCGGGAACACCGCCTCATGGGTCGCCAATCGGAGAAACGCGAGCAACCCGATCCACGCGAAGGCGACCGTCTCGTTGCCCGTGAGCGATGTATCGAGCCAGGCCCGCGCCCCGCGATGTCGCGGGGACGCTTCGTTGACGGCGTACAGGAGCACGTTGGCGTCGACCAGCTTCACGGACTACTTCCGGAGCGCGATCTTGCGGACAAGCTCCTCGTCCTCGAGCTCACCCGCGAGCTGCAGCGCCTTCTCGAGCGGCACGTGCGGCTTCCCCATGTCGAAGGTCCGGGTCACGAATGCGGCGGCATCGTCCTTCGGCGCGAGCCCCGAGCGGATGGCCAGATTCACCGCCTCCTTGAAGCTCACGCCTCGCTCCCGCATCAGCTTCTTGACGAGGATCTCGACATCGGGGTCGAGCGTGATGGTCGTACGCACTCGTGCATCGTATCATCAGATCTCTAGCCATCAGTGCATCACTCACTTCCCAAGAAGCCGTTGTCGTTTTCCGGCGACCTCGAACGGGTAGCTCGGGAGGGGCCGCATGCGAATCTCCAAGCTGCTCATCCACCTCAAGTCAAGCCTCTGGTTCGTGCCGGTGATGTGCGTGCTCGCTGGAGTCGTTCTCTCGTTTGGGACGATCGCCCTCGACCGCTACTTCGACTACGAGGCGCTTCCCCCGAGTCTCGTCGGCGGGCCGGACGCCGCGACCGTGATCTTGACCACCATCGCGGCGTCGATGGTCAGCCTGGCCGCACTGGTGCTCACGATCACCATGGTCGTCGTCCAGCTGGCCATGGGACAGTTCTCCCCGCGGATCGTCCAGCGCATCCTGCGCGACAAGCCGAGCCAGCTCGCGATCGGCCTCTTCGTGGCGACGTTCGTGCATGCCATCCTCGCTGTGCGCGAGGTGATCAACAACGGCGACGGTACCGGCCAGGTGCCGGGCATCGCAATCGTGACGGCGTTCGTCCTCGTCCTCGTCAGCATCGCCGTTCTCGTCGTCTACGTGCACCACATCGGGCAAGCGCTCCGCGTCTCCGCGCTCATCGAGCTCGTCGGCAAGGAGACCCGCAAGCTCCTCGATAGCAAGTACCCGGACAAGGGCCCAGCGCTCGAGCCAGATCCGGGCTCTGCCTCGGTCGTGAGAGCCAGAGAGTCCGGCGTGATCACCAAGATCGGCTCGGAGGTGCTCGTCGAGGAAGCCCGACGAGCGGGCTGCCTGCTAGAGCTCGTCCCGGCGCTCGGCGAGTTCGTTCCGGCCGGCGCGCCGCTCTTCCGAGTGCATGGGGACCCGAACGGCCTGGACGAGGATGGACTACACGAAGCCTTGATCCTCGCCTTGGAGCCGACGCTCGACGAGGACGTCGCTTACGGTGTTCGGCTGCTCGTCGACATCGCCGAACGATCGCTCGCCGACTCGCCGTTCCAAGATCCGACGACAGCCGTGCAGGCCCTCGATCGGTTACACGATCTTTTGAGACAGCTCGCGCGAAGACCGTTCCCGGACGGCCGGTGCCGCGATGAAGAAGGGGAGGTGAGGCTGGTCGTGGTTGCGATGACGTGGGAGGCCTACGTCCACCTCGCCTTCGACGAGATCCGACTGGCCGGGGCAGGGTCGCCACAAGTCTCTCGTCGGCTGAAAGCCGCGCTCACGGATCTCAAGTCGGTCGCGCCACCGGAGCGCGTCGGCATCCTCGACGATCAGCTCGAGCTTCTCACCGCTGCCACGGAGAGGTCGATGGACGACGCGCGGGATGCCGAGATGGCCCTCCGGGACGACCGCGAGGGCATCGGCGCAGCGGCCGGGCTCGATCGCGGCTAGGCCTCGAGCTGCAACAGGGGTCTGCAACAGGGGTCAGGTCTCCCATGTTGCACGTGTGCCAATTTTGCAACAAGCGCTCCGCGCGCGCTCAACCTGGCTTGCGAGGTGGTTAGCCTCGAGCGATGGCCCGTCCGCCCCGACCGCTGTTGCCGGATGGCCTCTACCACGTGAGCGCACGAGGCAACGAGCGCGCGGCGATCTACCGTGACGCCGGCGATCGGCGCCTGTTCCTCGAGCTCCTCACGAAGGGGGTCGAGCGCTACCAGTGGCCCATCCTCTCCTACTGCCTGATGACGAATCACTATCACCTGCTCGTGCAGACGCCGCTTGCGAACCTCTCGCGCGGGATGCGTCAGCTGAACGGCGTCTACGCGCAGTCCTTCAACCGACGTCACGCCCGCGTCGGACATCTCTTCCAGGGCCGCTATCGGGCGCGGGTCGTGCAGGAGGACGCCCATCTTCTCTCGGCCGTGCGCTACATCGTCAGAAACCCCGTCCGCGCCGGCCTCTGTCACCACCCGGCAGAGTGGCGCTGGTCGAGTCACCGCGCGGCGCTCGGGCAGGAGCCGCGCTGGCTCCTCGACCGTGCGCGGCTCCTCACCCACTTCGGCGAACCACGCGCGAGCGCGCTCAAGCGCTACCGCGCGCATTGCGAGCAGGAGGACGAGGACGGCCCTCCGGCTCATCCCCTGATCGACGGCGACGACGAGTTCGTCGCGATGACGCTCGCGCGCCTAGAGCCTGCCCCGGGAGTCCCTCGCCGCTACTTCCAGAGTCCGCGACCTGCTCTTACCGACCTGCTGGCGTCACCTGAGCGAAGCGCGCTCGTGGCCGCCCGCAGCCATGGCTACGGCGTCCGAGAGATCGCCCGGCATCTCGGCATCGACCCCTCGACAGTCAGCCGACGGCTTCGCCGCCAGCGCACCGCAACACTGGAGACCTGACCCTGTTGCACCTACCGACCAGCTGGCGTCACCTGAGCGAAGCGCGCTCCTGGCCGCCTGCGGCCATGGGCTACGGCGTCCGCGAGATCGCCCGGCATCTCGGCATCGACCCCTCGACAGTCAGCCGACGGCTTCGCCCGCCAGCGCACCGCAACACTGGAGACCTGACCCCTGTTGCACGTGCGCCGGTTCGCCACAAGCCTTCCGAGCCGGGGTCAGTTCTTCCAGAGAGCCGGGGTCAAGTCTTCCGTGTTCCATCCTCGGGCTTGGCTGTGGCTTACCACCATGCATCGGCGCATCCCAAGATACGAGAGTCAAGCGCTTCGCCGAGATCGCCCGCTCGGAAACGGGGCGCCCTCCGGAACGAATCGGTCCCCATGCTCCCCTGAACGCACTACGATCGGTCGGATGGATCTGCGGGACACCGCCGAGGAAGCTGCGTTCAGGGGCGAGCTTCGCTCCTGGATCGAGGAGAACCTCCCCGAGGAGCTGCAAGGACACCGCGGCGGCGCCGCTCGCTTCGACGGGCCCGAGATGCGCGCCTGGAGCCGCGCGCTCCACGAGGCGGGCTACGCGGGGCTGACCTGGCCGACGGAGTACGGCGGCAGCGGCGCCTCGTACACCCACCAGGCGATCTTCCTCGAGGAGATGGCACGCGCCGAGGCGCCGCCGCACATCGGCGTTATCGGTCTCGGCATGGCCGGGCCGACAATCATGGCCCACGGCTCGGAAGAGCAGAAGGCGCGCTACCTCGAGCCGATCCTCTCCGCCGAGGAGATCTGGTGCCAGGGCTTCTCCGAGCCCGGAGCAGGCTCGGACCTTGCGGGCGTGCGGACGAGCGCGCGCCAGGAGAACGGCCACTTCGTCGTCGACGGGCAGAAGGTGTGGTCGTCCTTCGCCCACCTCGCGAGCTTCTGCATTCTGCTCACGCGCAGCGACCCGCAATCGACGCGACACGCGGGCCTCACGTACCTGATCGTCGACATGAACACGCCGGGAGTCGACGTGCGACCGCTCACCCAGATCACCGGCGAGTCCGAGTTCAACGAGATTTTCTTCGACGGAGTCGAAGTGCCCGTGGAGAACCTCCTCGGCGAGATCGGCGGTGGCTGGCAGGTGGCCATGACGACTCTTCTGCACGAGCGCGGCACTCTCGGCTTCGCGCTCCAGGCCGCGCTCGAGGTGCAGGTGCGAAAGCTCGCCGCGCTGGCCCGCGACCGCGGCGCCGATCCGCTGCAGCGCGATCGGATCGCGCGTGATTGGATCGAGGCGCAGGCGCTTCGCTTCACCAACTACCGCGCGCTCTCGAAGCTTGTCAAGACCGGCATGCCCGGGCCCGAAGGCTCGATCTCCAAGCTCGTCTGGTCGGAGGCCAACCAGCGCGTGACCAAGCTGGCGCTCGAGCTGCTCGGCCCGGACGCGGCTCTCGCCGACGAGAACGCGCCCTACGGTGGCTACTGGCAGCACCAGCAGCTCAGGAGTCGCGGAAACACGATCGAGGCAGGCACCTCGGAGGTGCTCCGCAACATCGTCGCGGAGCGCGTGCTCGGGCTTCCGAAATCGCGCTGATGGACTTCACCTTCACACCCGAGCAGGACGCGCTTCGCGAGGAAGCTCGCGCGTTCCTCGCCGCCAACGCGGATCCGTCGTGGAAGAAGCTCGCCGAGCTCGGTTGGACTGGCGTCTCGATCGCGGAGGAGGACGGAGGCGCCGGGCTCACGTTCGTGGAGGAGGCCGTGCTCCACGAGGAGCTCGGACGTGCGCTCTACCGAGGACCGTTCTTCTCGACCATGGCCGCCGCGCTGCCTGCGCTGCCCGACGACCTGAAGGCGGAGGTTGCCGCCGGCGAGACCAGCTGGACGCTCGCTTTCGGCCCGCTCGTGCCCGACCTCGATACCGCCGACCGAATCGCGATCGTCGGTGGCGACGGGATCTACGAGCTCGACGGCGCCGAGCGCGAGATCCTCTCGACAACCGATGAGACGCGCCCGGTCGGAGTCGTCCGCGGCGGAGAGCCAGGACGTCGCCTCGCCGACTCCGGGGTGCTCGAGGAGATCCGAAACCGCACGCTTGCGGCACTCGCGATCGAGGCGTGCGGTGTCGCGCGGCGCGCGCTCGAATACGCGATCGAGCACGCTCAAACGCGCGAGCAGTTCGGGAGGCCGATCGGCGTCTATCAGGCCGTATCGCACCCGCTCGCGGACGCCTACACACGTCTCGAGCTCGCGCGTTCGCTCTCGTACTGGGCGGCCTGGTGCGTCTCCGAGAACGATGACCAAGCGCCGATCGCGGCCGCGGCGGCGAAGGCATTCGCGGCCGAGGCCGCGGTGCAGGTCTGCGAGACGGCGATTCAGGTGCACGGGGGCATCGGCTTCACGTGGGAGCACGTCCTGCACCGGCTGTACAAGCGCGCACTCTGGATCGAGAGCTTCGCGGCCTCGAGCTCCACGCTCCGGGCCGAGGTCGCCGCATCCCTGCTGGACGCAACCGGCTCGGGATCTGGTGTCAGCCAGACCCCGGTCCCACTCACCCAAGGAGGCTGAGGTGGAAGGCCTGATCATGGACTACCAGCTGAACGTGCCGGCGATCCTACGCCGCGGCGAGCAGCTCTTCGGCGACCGCGAGATCGTCACCCGACTTCCCGACAAGAGCTGGCATCGCTACACGTACGCGGAGTTCGCGCCACGGGCACGCCGTCTCGCCGCCGCGCTCCGCAAGGAGCTCGGCCTCGAAGACGGCGACCGCGTCGGAACCTTCGCCTGGAACCACTATCAGCACCTCGAGATCTACATCGGCGTCCCCGTCGGCGGGATGGTCACGCACACCCTCAACCTGCGGCTCCACCCGGACGACCTGACCTACATCGCCACCCATGCGGGCGACAAAGTGCTGATCGCGGACAAGGTGCTCTGGCCGCTGGTCGAGAACTTCCGTGAGCGCGCCGGCTTCGAGCATGTGATCGCGATCGGCGACGGGCCGACGCCGG
>JACCTK010000237.1 GCA_013812465.1 Actinomycetota bacterium | reverse complement strand
CAACTCAGTCTCGTCGAGGAGCAGGTAGTGGGTGCACGTCTCTGCCGTCACGTCGGCGCCATCCGCCTTGGCGCGAAGTGCGAGTGTCACTCCGCGTCCGGTTGAGATGTGACAAAGATGGACAGGCGCGCGCGTGGCAAGAGCTAGCTCGAGCACGCCCGCGAGCGCCTCGTTCTCGGCCCCGGCAGGCCGAGCGGCGGCGTGCAGCCCTGGGTCACCGATCGAACGGCCAGCAGCGAGCCGTTCACTTAGTCCCTTGATGATCTCGTTGTTCTCGCAGTGGAACGCGAGCAACGAGCTTGCGTCTCGAATCCGCTCGAGAGCGAGGAGAATGGTGAGATCGGTCGACCGCGGGAAGCGATTCGGATCCGTCTCGAACGTCGATAGCTTGAAGCCTGCGACGCCTGCATCCACGAGAGCGTCCACCTGTCCAAGCTCGCCTGAGGCGGGGACCGTGCCGTAGAGGGCGACGTCGACTACGGCGCACGTTGTGACGGCCTCGACTTTGCGGTACAGGTCCGTCACCTGGGTGAGGGGACCATCGGCGTCGAATGGCATGTCCACGACCGTCGTCACCCCTCCGGCAGCGGCCGCACGCGTTGCCCGTTCTATTCCTTCAGCGGGTTCGCTGCTCGTGTGCACGTGCACATCGACGACGCCCGGGAGCACGAGCGCGCCTTTGACTGAGAGGAGCGTCGAGCCCCGGAGCGACCCTTCGGCGGCGATCTCGGCGATCTTTCCGTCACGCACGCCCAGATCGCCGGGCATGAGCAGGCCGCCGGGCAACGCCAGCAGACCACGCACGACCCGATCGTACGTAGCCGAGGTCGCGCTAGTCATCTCGCGCGGGATCAGCGATTGCGAATGTCGCGGTCATTTCTGTAAACGGCACGGAAGTGAATTCCAGCCGGCAAGCCAGAAGGTCGCCTCGGAAGAGGGCCTGGACCACCTCGAGCGGGGTTCCCGTCTCCTGATGCTGCTCGAACTCCTCGATGGCCACCGAGAAGACGGGCGGCCGCTCCGGAATCTCGAGCCACTCCGCCTCGAGGGTGCTGCACTCGCGGGTGTCGACGCTCAGATCCGATCGGCCCAGCCTGTGGCCGGTCTCGCTCAGACTGACATCAGGAGCGATGAGACCAGCGGTGGGCACTGCTTGCAGCCAGGCGACTCGATCGGGATCGAAGAAGGAGTAGATGATGGCGATCGGCGTGCCGCCAGATGAGAGCCGCGTTGCAATACGAAGCGCTCTACCACTGATTCCGAGGCGCTCGCGAACGGCCTCGTCCACGTCGTGGAGCGAGTTCTCGAGTACGTGGATCACCAACCGCGCCTGTCGCGGAGGCTGGAGCAGTCGTACGAGACCTCCCGCTCTCTGCTCGAATGCCGGAGACGCGACAAACGTGCCGCGCCCACGTTGTCTGACGACTCGCCGCTCGTCCTCGAGCATCGCGAGTGCTTGCCGCACCACGATCCGACTAACGCCAAAGTGCCGGCAGAGCTCCGGCTCCGAAGGTAGGAGGTCGCCCGGTTGCCACCGGCTTGACTCGATGTGCTGTTTCAGCAGCTCCTGCAGCTGATGGTAGAGCGGCTCGAAGCTCCTGCGGTCGAGCGAGACGCTGGGAAGCTGGGCGCGAGGAGTCACAAGCGCCTCTCCACGAGGTGCTCGCGAACGCCACGAACGATCCACAAGCCCGTCATGATCGACCGTACGCCTTCTCGTCGATTCGAGCGGCGAGCGCGGAGGAGTCGATCAAACGCCGGCTGCGGCGCAGCCACTCGCTCGCTGTGGCGCGACCTTCGTCGAAGATCTCGTCTTGGTCGGCGAGCGTCAGCCTGCCGTCCTCATAGACGACCCTCCCGTCCACCACGGTGTGGGTCACGTTGCGACAGTCGCTGTAGTAGGCGACGGTCTCGATCACGTTCGTGACCGGAGCCAGTCGTGCATCGCGCAGGTCGAGAAGCACGAGGTCGGCACGCTTCCCGAGCTCGATCGTTCCGACGCGGTCGCCGAGCCCGAGCGCCTCCGCGCCGCCGATCGTCGCCATGCGCAAGACGTCGTATGCGCCGAGTGGCTCCACGTCTCCCTCGAGGAAGTTCGTTGCATAGATCGCCGGCCGCATGTCTCCGAGCAGATCCATCGAGAAACAGTCCGTCCCGAAACCGATGCGGAGACCGGACGCCACGAGTCGACCGATCGGCGGAAAGCAGCGGCAGGACAGCATGCTCATCGGGTTGAAGCTCATCGAGATGTCACGCTCTGCGGCGATTGCGATCTCCTCGTCGGCGACGAAGACCATGTGGGCCGCATGCACTGCGGGCGAGAGGAAGCCGATCGCGTCGAGATAGCGAATCGACCCGTCGTAGCCTCGACGACGAATCTCGGCGATCTCGGCCGTGGTCTGGGCAATGTGCGGCAGGAGCTTGACGCCGAGCGTCTCCGCTGCGCGCGCGCACTCGAGCAGCATCTCGGTCGAGAGGTGATCGGGAGCGAGAGGGCCGATGGCCGGTGAGATCAGCGGGTGGCCGCGCCAGCGCTCGACGAGGTCCACACCGATCGCCAGGAGCCGCTCGGCCTCGGCTCGATCCCATGCGATCGTAAAGGTGCGTGAGCCGGCGTCGAAGGATGGCGGGGTATCCATCCGGTACTCGACGACCTTCTCCGCCACAAAAGCGCGGGCCCCCACCTCGACGGCCGCCCGTGCCGTGGCGTCGGCGTACATGTTGAGGTCACATACAGTCGTCACGCCGGAGCGCAGCGCATCCCAGAGACCCAGGCGCGCCGCGGCATGCTGCAGTTCGTCGTCGAGAGTTGCGGCGAGCGGGAAGATCACCTCGTACAGGGATGCGCTCACGTCGGCTTCGTCGACCAACGTTCCGTAGATGTGGTCAGCGACATGCGTATGCGCGTTGACGAGGCCGGGGAGGAGCACGGAGTCGTTCGCGGCGATGATCCGCTCCGCTCGCAGGCTGGGGCAGTCCGCCGCCTTCCCTGCGTAGACGATCGCACCGTCGCGCACGGCGACCGCGGCATCGTGGACGACCTCGTCGGAGATCATCGGCGCCATGTAGCTCGCTGTGAGGAGGAGATCGACGTCGCGGGTGCTTGCCGATTCGCTCACTCGAAGGCTCCCTTGCCGCAGCCTTCCGTGCTCCTGTAACCGCTCACGACGACGTGAAAGGCGACTCTGCGTCGAGATTTCCGTAGCCGGGCAACTCCCCGACCGATTCATAGAGCTCGGCGTAGTGCTGGAGCGCATCGCGGTCGAGCTCCACGCCGATACCGGGACCCGCCGGGACTTCGAGGCGTCCGCCCTCGAACTCGAGCCGCGAAGCCAGCAGGTCATGCTCGAGGATCGTGAGGTGCGTCTGGTGAGCGAGCGACGGCTCGTGCAGGCCGCCGAGGATGTGCAGCGTTGCCGCCGTCGTGATGCCGAGGTCGCCGAAGCTGTGCTTGACGAGCGGCACACGCGCGGCTTCGCACATGCCGGCGACATCCCGGAAGACATGAAGGCCTCCGAGCTGGTGGGGATCAGTGACGACCACGTCCGCCGCGCGCTGGGCAAGAATCTCCGGCACCTGGTGCACCTGCCACGCCGACTGGTTGGCGCCGATCCGGGTCCGCGTCTGTCCACGGAGGTACGCCAGCCCGCTGATGTCATGCATGTCGATCGGCTGCTCGAGGAACTCGAGGTTGACCTCCTCGAATGCCTGTAGCGCCTCGATCGCGGTGAAGGGTGTCCAGGCTTCGTTGGCATCGACCCGGATGGCGATGTCGGGCCCGACTTCGTCGCGGACGGCACGTACCAGTGCGAGATCGTTGGCGAGGTCGAAGCCGATCTTGAGGTACACGGTCTGGAAGCCGCGGGCCACCCCTTCGGCTGCCTGCGCGCGCGCCGTCTCGACGTCACGATCAGGCACCCAGACATACCAGTAGAAAGGCACGCTGCTGCGTTCGAGGCCCCCGAAGAGACGATGGAGCGGCAGGCCGGCCACCTTGCCGACGATGTCCCACATCGCCATCTCGAGCGATGCCACCGCGAGGTTGCCCTGGTACGGGAAGTGATGCCAGCCGTGCATCCCCACCCGCCGGAGGAAGGGCAGGATGTCGCTCGCGTCGTGCCCGACGAGCAGCGGGGTCATAGTCTCGATCGTCTGGACCGCAGCGGCGATGGTCGGTATGCCAGGGCACTCGCCGATGCCGACCACGCCGTCGTCCGTCTCGACCTCGACGACACCGCTCGTGAGGCCCCACGACCGGCCGAAGAACCACGTTTCCGGCTCGGTGAACGGAACATCCACCACCGTCACGCGAACGTCTCGTACGCTCTCCACGATCTCGTCAAGCCTTCCTTGCGATCGCCTGGATCTCGACGAGCAGATCCACGGAGTGAAGGTCGGCACGAACGGTCGCGCGCGCGGGGCGGTGATCGCCGAACGCCTCGGCGTAGGCCCGGTCGTATGCATCGAAGTCGTCGAGGTCGACAAGAAATGCTGTGACGTAGACCACGTCGGTCAGAGCGAAGCCACCGGCGTCGAGAACGATCTCCATGTTCGTGATCGCCTGGCGCGTCTGCTCCGCGATGTCGCCCACGCCGACTGTGCCGCCTTGCTCGTCCACGCCGCATTGACCGGCCACGAAGATCATGTCGCCCGCGACGACGCCGTGGGATAAAGCCGCCGACGGCTCGGGCAACTCCTTCGGGTTGAGAAAGTGCAGTCGACCACTCATCGCTTGATTCATTGACGGCGCTCCTGGATTGGTTGGCGAACTCTCTGTCTGAGACACTCTTGTCCTGACATCCGGTATTTATACGAATATCAGGGTGCGAACGCCCTCTCAACGACGAGGATCTCAACGACGAGGAGGCATCGAGAGACTGTGGCCGATTCCAAGAGCTTCCACTACGTGGAGCTTCCCGCGGACTCGATCGAGCGAGCGTCGGAGTTCTATGCGCAGGTCTTCGGATGGAGGTTCATCGAGCCGCCGGGCGAGCATGCGGTGAAGAACATCGTCTATCTGGAAGAGACTCCAGAGGTCGGGATCTGCACTCGAGCTCGTCCCACTCCGGCGGCGGGAGTTCGGCCGGGCGTCGCCGTGGACTCGATCGAGGAGACTCTCGAGCGGGTGGAGCGCGCCGGCGGTCAGGTCGTCTCGCGGGCCGAGGACGTCGGGGACGGTTACGTGGCGGTGTTCGAGGATACCGAGGGCAACCACGTCAGGCTGTGGGCCTTCAAGTAGACGACTCAGTGGCCCCACGGCCCTGACACCGATCGCTCAGACGCCGGGCGAGGCGGCGAACGGCACGATCACAGGCATCGCCCGGCCCGGATAGCCGGCCGACTCGTATCCGATCACGAAGCCGACCACGGTGGAGGTTGCGAAGGGCCACGGGTCGACGGCGATGTGCCCGAAGCCATCGAGGACGTAGGTGATCTCAACCGTCGGCGCTCCCGTTGAGGGCCGGACGGGAACCACTCTGTCAACAGGCCGCTCAAGGCAGAAGTCGTACGCGATCCAGTCGCACAGCTCCACGATTCGATCCGCTGCATCGCACTCGTCATCGCTGAGCCGGCTCGCGGTCTGGCTTTGCCGCAGCGTCTTGTCGAAGTCGCCGGCCATCGGTTCGTCCACGAGCCTGCGGATATGAAGCCGCACGAGGTGATCGGCCACCTTGTTGGGGGTCTCCATCGCGAATCCGGCCCGGGCTATCTGCTCCCACCGCTCGTCCGTCATCTCCCCGATCTCGTCGGCATCGAGCAAGCGGAAACCGCGGTCGTGAGTAGTCACTCCGAGCACGAAATCCGCATGCGACGAAAGGGGCCGGCGAAACGTCTCGTTCCCCCACCGATGGGCGAGTACGCCGGCGAGCCGGGCATGCTCGGCCTGGGGGACCACGATCGGACGGCGAGTCGAGCGGAACACCGTCAGCGACCGATACGGCGTCGTCTGCGTGCGGCAGAACTAGTCATCGACCGTCGCCTGCAAGGTGAGGTGCTTCCCGAGCGTGCTCGGGCTCCATCGCGACGACGGCGCCCAGCTTCGGGACAGCCGCCAGAAGCTCCTGAGAATAGGGATGGATCGGTCGAATGAAGAGCTGTTCGGTGTCGCCTTGCTCGCACGACTCGCCATCCTTCATCACCATCGCGCGGCCCGCGATCGTGCGGACTACTCCCAAGTCGTGACTCACGAAGACGACTGCTGTACCGAGGCGCGCCGAAAGCTCGGCGATGAGTTCGATAATCGTCGCCTGCACCGAGACGTCGAGCGCAGACGTGACCTCGTCACAAAGCAGGAGGGACGGGTGTGAAGCGAACGCGCGTGCAAGTGCCACACGCTGCTTCTGTCCACCTGAGAGCTCCGGCGGATAGCGATGAACGAGGCTGGAATGAAGTTTGACGGCATCGAGCAGGCTAACGATCTCCATCCGTTCGTCGCGGAGTGACACGTCATCGCGGAACAGTCGCAACGGGCGCGACAGGATGTCCCCAACTGTCTGTCGTGGGTTCAGAGAGGAGTCGGCGTTCTGGAAGAAGAGCTGGATTCGCGCGCGCAGGGGACGCGGGCGCTCCACGACGGTTTTCGCGAGATCGATCCCGGCGAAGCGAATCGTCCCTCTCGCGGGTGGGTGAAGACCCGCGATGGCGCGCAGGAGTGTCGACTTCCCGCTTCCCGACTCCCCGACGATGCCGAGTGTCTCCCCGTTC
>JACCTK010000205.1 GCA_013812465.1 Actinomycetota bacterium | reverse complement strand
CGCGCCGCTCGAGCGGCTGGCGGCAGACGGTCGCGCCGTCGTCCTGTACGACCAGCTGGGCTGCGGGCGCTCCGACCGGCCGGTGGAGATCGAGTGGAGTCTCGGAGTGTTTCTCGACGAGCTCGAGGTACTGCGCGGAGAGCTCGGTCTCGACCGCGTTCATCTGCTCGGCACTTCCTGGGGAGGGATGCTAGCGCTCGAGCACGCGCTCTCGAGATCGGGCGGGCTGTCGAGCCTCGTCCTCTCATCGACGCTCGCGAGCGCCGCCGAGTGGGAAGTGGAGGCGACGCGGCTTCGCGACGAGCTACCGGCCGATGTGCTCGCCGTTCTCGAAGACCACGCGCGCGCCGGAACGTACGACACGCCGGAGTACGAGCAGGCGGAGGCCGTCTTCAACGCGCGCCACTTCTATCGTGGCGGCGTCACCCCGCCCGAGCTCGAGCGGATGCGGCTCGAACGCGGTGGCGAGAGCTACTGCGCGATGTGGGGTCCGAACGAGTGGACGCTCACCGGGGCGCTACGAGGTTGGGATGTGCGCCCGCGGCTTCACGAGCTCAATCTCCCCGCGCTCGTGATCCGGGGCCGTCACGACCTCTCGACGGAAGCGATCGCCGCCACGCTCGTTCGTGGCCTGCCGCAAGCACGCGAGGTCGTGTTCGAGGAGAGCTCGCACACTCCGGTGCTCGAGGAGAAGGAGCGTTATCTCGAGGTCGTGGGCGGCTTCCTGCGAGAAACCGAACGACGGTGAAGACCGCCTAGCGCGCGCTATCGTCAAGGACGTGCTCGAGCGCGCCTTCGAGCTCGGGGTACGCGAACTCGAACCCTTCGCCGCGCAGCCGCTCAGAGACGACGCGCTGCCCGCCGAGCAGCATCTCCTCCCCCATCTCGCCGAGCGCGAGCCGGACGGCGACGCCCGGGAGCGGAAAGATCGTCGGACGACCCAGCACGTTCCCGAGCTTGTCGACGAAGTCGGCATTCCTGACGACACCCGGCGCGGCGAGGTTGTAGACGCCGTCGAGCGGACGCTCGAGCGCGAAGAGATACGCGGCCGCGACGTCGTCGATCGCCACCCAGCTCCACCATTGGCGGCCGTTGCCGATGCGCCCGCCCACGCCCAAGCGGAACGGCAGCAGCATCCGGCCGAGCGCGCCGCCTTCTTTCGACAGTACGAGCCCTTGCCGGAACAGCACGACGCGGACGCCGGCTTGACGCGCGGGCTCGGCCGCCTCCTCCCAGGCCGCGGCGACGTCAGCGAGAAATCCTCCACCATGCGCGGAGTCCTCGGTCAGCTCCTGGTCGCCCTGCTGTCCGTAGAACCCGATCGCCGATGCCGCCAGGAGCGCAGGCTGCGGATCGAGCGCCGCGGCGGTCTCCGCGATAAGCCGGGTTCCCTGCACGCGGGAGTCGAGGATTCGTCGGCGCGAGGTCTCGGTCCAGCGCTGGCCGATGTTCTCCCCGGCGAGATGGACGATCGCCTCGACCCCTTCGAGGGCAGCGACGTCGATCGTTCCAGCCGCAGGATCCCAGCTCGCCTCGCCCGCCCCTGGTTTGTCCGCACGAACGAGCGAGACCACCTCGTAGCCGGCATCCCGCAGGACTGGGAGGAAGGCGGAGCCGATGAGTCCAGAGGCGCCTGTGACCGCAACACGCATCAGCCGAGCTTAGATGCATCTGGCGATGAGTTTCGGGTCATCGGCGGGTCCATCTTCCACATGGCCGCCTCAGGGCCGCACATAGTCGCGTTCGCCATCCGCGGCCCGATTGCGCGCGCCGACCTTCCGGGGTTGTGCGCGCGAGTTTGCACGCTGCTCGGCGGCAGCGAGGGGAGTGTCGTCCTCTGTGACGTGACTGGCGTCGGTCCCGATGCCGTGACAGTTGACGCTCTCGCGCGGCTCCAACTCGCAGCGCGACGCCAGGGCTGCCAGATTCAGCTCTGCAATGCGTCCGACGAGCTTCTCGAGCTCGTCGCCTTCATGGGCCTCGAGGATGTTTGCCGAAGCGAGCCACGGAGCGATGAGCTCAAGGACCGACTCGGGTCTAATTCGTGTGAATCCGCCTACCAAGGAGGAGGACATGGCAAGCAACGGGTCGCGAAGCGAGGCGCACCGTAGGAGCCGGCCATGCCCGGCCCCTACGGAGACGGAAACTCGAGCGGCAGGCCGAAGAGCGGGAACACCGTCTTCGTGTCGAGGAAGAACGTGAGCTCCACGATCTTGCCGTTCTCTATCTCCAGCACCTGCAGCGCCCACGGCTCGTACCCCTCCCCGGTCTCGCTCGGCTTGTACTGCCCGAACGCACGCGCGCCGTTCGCCGAGACCGTGGGGATGACGCGCGAGTTTCGACACGTGCCGCCGGGGCCGACCCACCAGCTGAGGATGTCGTCGCGACCGGCGAGCCAGAGGTCGTACGGCGGCATCGACTGTGTCGCGTCCTTGTGGATCAACGAGATGAGCGCGTCCATGTCGTACCCCTCGAACGCGGCGACGTAGCGCGCAAGCAGCTCCGCGTCGTCCTCGTCGACGGAGAGCGGCGCATCCGTCGTCACGTCACTCGCCTCGAGCGTCGCTCGCGCCCTTTGAAGGGCGCTGTTCACCGAGGCGACGCTCGTCTCGAGGAGCTCCGCCACCTCCGACGCCTTCCAGCGCAGCACCTCAGAGAGGATCAGAACCGCGCGCTGCTTGGACGGAAGGTGCTGCAGCGCCGCGACGAACGCGAGGCGTATCGTCTCGCGCGCCACGGCGACCTCCGCTGGGTCCCCCTCCGGCGCGATGCGGCCGTCGGGAATCGGCTCGATCCAGGTGACCTCCGGGGGCACGTTCAGGTTCTCGGCCACCGGCTCGCGAGCCGGCCCGAGATCCATTGGGA
>JACCTK010000183.1 GCA_013812465.1 Actinomycetota bacterium | reverse complement strand
ACGCGGAGGTCGGTCGAGCGCAGGCCCTCCCAGATGGGAAGCGCATGCACGCCCGGAAGCCCGAACACGACCTCGGCCCCGAGCGCGCGGAGGCTCTCCGCGACGACGTGACCGCCGATGCGCGTTGCGGCTCGCGTCTCCGTCACGGCGGGAACCTTAGTGCTCCCCACCGCAAATACGCCCGCACTCGCGCCCCTCGCGAACACTTCGCATGCCGTCGTCCTCAGTCGCGCCAATATTCAAGAATATTGGCGCTCCCTGCGTCCTAGGCCTGCTCGGTTCTCGCCGGCGAATCACGGGCGTATCTGCGGCGAGAAGCACTAGGCGATGGCTGCACGCGTGAGACGCAACTGGCTCGGGCTGACGTGCGTCGCGCTCCTCGTGTTCCTCTATGCGCCGCTCGTCATTGCGGTGGTCTACGCGTTCAACGACAGTCGCCGTCTCACGTGGCCGCCCACGGGATTCTCGCTCAAGTGGTTCAGCGAGATCTTCAGCGATGACCTCTTCAGCAAAGCGCTGACCACGAGCGTCATCGCCGCGACGATCACCGCAGTCGTGGCAGGGATCATAGGGACGGCTGCCGCGATAGTCTTCACCCGCCGGCGATCGCGCACGGCGCGTGCGCTGGAGGGTTTCGGCCTGCTCCCGGTGATGCTTCCGCCGCTCTTCATCGCCATCGGCCTCGTCGCGACGATGAACGTCGCCAACATCTCGCCGGCGATGTGGACGATCGTCGCCGGCCACACCCTGGTCGCGATCCCGTTCGTTCTCGTCGTCATCGTCGCGCGTCTCCGCACCTTCGACGTCGAGCTCGAGAGCGCCGCGCGCGACCTCGGCGCCGGGCCGAGGCAGGTGCTGTGGCGCATCACGCTGCCGATCATCGCCCCCGCCGTCCTGGGTGCGATGCTGCTTGCCTTCGCCATCTCCTTCGACGAGGTCCTGATCACGAACTTCACCTCCGGCACACAGTCCACCGTCCCGCTCTACGTCCTCGGCAGGCTGCGCCGGTTCATCGATCCGGGAGCGAACGCGGTGGCGACGATCCTGCTGCTCGTGCCGTGGATCGCCCTCGCGGTCGGCGCTCTCTTCCTGCGACGGTCCGGAGGATCACGCGCCGTAGGGGAGGGTGCATGATCTCCTCTCACGAAGCGCAGATGAGGAGCGGGTCGCCAGAGGCTCCAGCGGGTGAGCAGGGCGCGTTGAGCGTCCGCGGCATCTCGAAGCGGTTCGGGGCCGTGGTCGCGGTCGACGACGTCTCGCTCGAGCTTCCGGCCGGGGTCTTCTTCAGCCTGCTCGGGCCGTCTGGGTGCGGCAAGACGACGTTGCTGCGGATGATCGCCGGACTCGAGCAGCCGGACGGCGGATCGATTCTCGTCGACGGCCAGGACATCACGAGCCAGCCGCCCGAGCGCCGACCGTTCAACATGGTCTTCCAGCGCTACGCGCTCTTTCCGCATCTCAATGTCTTCGACAACGTCGCCTTCGGCCTCACCACCGAGCGGAGCAGCCGCCCGCCGAAGGGCGAGGTCACGCGCCGCGTAGCCGACATGCTCCGGCTCGTCGGTCTCGAGGGCCTCGAGCAGCGGATGCCGACGCAGCTCTCGGGCGGCCAGGCTCAGCGTGTCTCCGTAGCCCGCGCCCTGATCCGCCAGCCGCGCGCGCTCCTCCTCGACGAGCCCATGGCCGCTCTCGACCGCAACGTCCGCCACCAGGTGCGGGAGGAGCTGCTTCGCATCCACGCGGAGACCGGGACGACGTTCCTGATGGTCACTCACGACCAGGACGAGGCCCTCTCGATCAGCCAGCTCGTCGGGCTCATGAACGAGGGGAAGCTCGAGCAGGTCGCCGATCCGGAAACGATGTACCACCGCCCGGCGACGCTGTTTGCGGCACGCTTCGTGGGTGCTGGCTGCTTCGTCTCCGGCCGGGTCGTCGGGCGGACCGACGGCGCACCCGAGGTAGACGTGCAGGGGATCCGCTTCGCGGCAGCGGACGCCGGCGTCGCCGGCGGCGAGGAGGCGCAGGTGCTCCTACGGCCTCAGGACCTGAAGCTCGCCGACCCTGGGAGTGGACGCGTCCAGGGAAGCGTCGAGACATGCACCTTCTTCGGCGCGTACTACGCGATCACTGTACGCACGCCGATCGCACTGCTGCGGCTACACGAGCCGGCTGCCGCACACCCGGGCGCAAGCGTAGGCGTCGACTGGCCTGCCACGGCGGGGATCGCCTACCCGACTTCCGGTGAAACGGCCGAGCCAGCAGCGGAGGACAATGTGCTACGAAGTGAGTAGGATCGAAGTCCCTGCGGATCTCGAGGACATCGCCGACGAGCTCATTCGGGGGGCGACCAACTTCGAAGTCGGGAGCAGATTGCTGTTCGAGAACGAGCGCGCGCGCTTCTGGGACATCACGCTCGCGCCGGGCGAGCGCCTCCCTTTCCACTGCCACCGGACGAGCTACTTCTACCGGTGCGAGAGCCCGGGCCTCTCGCGTGTCCGTTCTCCCGACGGGTCGGTCGCGACCTACGACAGCCACCTCGACGAGGTGACCTTCCACGAAATCGCGCCCGGCGAGATCGTGATCCACGACCTGACGAACGTCGCCGATACCGTACTTCGTTTCACGACCGTCGAGCTGCTCGATGGCCGGTAAGCGAGCCTCCGAGCTCTCGATGCTTGATCCGAAATTCACGCGGGCCGGATGACGGCCACGACCGGATCGCCCCTCACGCGTCGCACAGGCTTCTAGCCTGCACGACGCGTGAGTGCGGGCGCCGGCTTGGTCGTGACCGCCCCCGACTGCTCGCCAATTTCCGATCAAGCATCTGACATCGTCAGGGCTGCTCGAGCTCGAAGTCCCTTTGCCCAGTCGAATAGGCGACGATGACGTCCGCGTCCTCGTGCCCGATGTTCGCGGCGTTGTGGAACACCCCAGCCGTGATGGTCAACGTGTCCCCGGACTCGAGGACGACGGACTCCTCGCCCACGCTGTGGCGCACCCTGCCCCGTAGGACGTACAGGACTTCCTCGCAGGTGTTGTGCCGGTGTCGCGGACTGCGTTTGCCCGGACGGATGATCGTTCGCCCCAGCGTCACGCCTTCGGTCCCTGTTAGCTCCTTGTTCGCCAGCCAGGTAAGGGATCCCCAGCCGTGATCGATGGCCGTCGCGTCCCGCCCAGAGTGAAGCCATCCAGTCGTCAATCGATCTCTCACGCTCTGCCCCGAGTAGGCGCGCACCGTAGCAATGCGATAGGCGTTCCGCCACGGCGGGATCGCCTGTCTCAGCCCCCGCAGCGCTCGAGCCGGTGGTCTAGCACCGTAAGCTCGCCGTCGAAGCCTGAGCTGAGTGCGTGTCCCTGCGCGGAGATCCTCAGCAGTATGATAATAAGATAGCCCTGCTGACACCCGCGGCGGAGGTGCCTCATGAGGCTTCTGACGTACGAGAAGGACGGATCGCAGCATCAGGGCTCGAGGTCGAGCATCGGTTCGTCGCAGAGGCGCCCTGCGTACTCCTCGTCCCGCGCCGTTGCGGAGGTGCGGGAGGTTGCCACATGCGAGCGCTTCTGATCGAGGAGCTTGGCCGGCCACCACGACTGGTCGACGTCGACGAGCCGACGCCGGCTCCCGCCGAGGCTCTCCTGCGGATCGTCGCCGCACCCCTCAATCCCGTCGACGTCGCGATCGCGACCGGGCGCTCCTTCGCAGGGCATCCCAACGTCCCGTACATCCCCGGGGTGGAAGCCGTCGCTCGGGTCGAGGCCGAAGATTCGACGGCGTCCGGAGGGCTCGTCTACACATGCCTGCATGGGCTCGGCACCAGCCGCAACGGCAGTTGCGCCGAGCTTGCCACTGCTCCTCGCGACAGGCTGATCTCGGTTCCCGAGGGGGTCGATCCCGGCGTCGCCGCTGCCTTGGGCACGGTCGGCCTGGCTGCCTGGCTTCCCCTGACCTGGCGTGCGCCCCTGTCCCCGGGCGAGAACGTGCTCGTCCTCGGCGCGACGGGCGCCGTCGGGCTGATCGCCGTGCAAGCGGCGAGGCTGCTTGGCGCGAGCCGCGTCGTCGCCGCGGGCCGACGGCGTGAAGGACTCGAACGTGCTGTCCGCTACGGCGCCGACGCCACCGTCGAGCTCGTGGATTCGAGCACACTCGCCGACTCCTTCCGGCGCGCATGCGGGAACGAGGGGCCGACACTCGTTTTCGATCCCGTTTGGGGGGAGCCCCTGGTTGCCGCTCTCGAGGCGGCAGCTCCTCGGGCCCGCATCATCCAGCTTGGCCAGGCGGCCGGAGCGAACGCACTCGTCCCTTCCGCCCTCATCCGGGGAAAGGATCTCGACGTCCTCGGCTACACGAACTTCAACGTGCCCTTCGAGGTGCTCGCCGAGGGATACCGTCAGCTTGGAGAGCACGTGCGGCAGGGCCGCATCGTGCTCGAGATCGAGAACGTTTCCCTCGAGGACGGAGTGAGCGCCTGGAAGCGGCTACAGGCCGGCGCGGAGGGAAAGCTCGTGATCCGGCCGTGAACGCACACCGCATGCGGAGAACGCCGCGGGGCCGGTCGATCATCCGAGAGGGCTCCGCGACGATCGGCGTTGGCGTCAGCGACCTGTTCAGCCCGTCCCTCTTCTCCGCCTTCGCCGCGGGGGGCGTCGACTACGGACTTGTCGACATGGAGCACACGAGCTTCTCGTACCGCGACGTTGCCGCGCTCGTCACGAGCGCGCGGGCGGCGGAGCTCCCAGTCATCGTCCGCCCTCCGGAGCTGAGCCGGAGCGCCGTCGGACGGGTCCTCGACCTTGGCGCCGACGGGATACTCGTCCCGCGAATCGAGAGCAGCGAGGACGCGGCTGCAGCAGTGAGGTTCGCGAAGTACAGACCGCTGGGCGAGCGCGGGGATGACGGTCGCATCGCGGCGATCTCCGAGTTCGAGGATCCGCGCCCACTGATCGACGTGGTGAACCGCAACACCGTGGTCATCGCGCTTGTCGAGACTCGGGACGGCGTCGACAACATCGACAACATCAACTCAACCCCAGGAATCGACGGAGTCTGGATCGGACCTGCTGATCTCGTGCTGTCGTTCGATGCTCCGGGCGACATCGGCGGTCCTGCCTACCGGACTGCCGAGAATCGGATCCTGGATTCCTGCCGCGCCCACGGGATGCCGTTTGCGATCGGCGCCGCGAGCACCCCGGACGCTGCGATCGAGCAGATCCAGCTCGGGTGCTTCACGGTGGTCGCCGACGACGAGGTCATCCTCCTCGTGCGTGCGCTGTCCGACTACGTACGCGCGGTCCACGAAGGACTCGGTCGTCAGGCTCGGGCCGGGGCTCGTTGAACGCTGTCGGCGAACAGGAGGTGGCAGATCATGCATGAGACGCCGTCGCACAAAAGCTCAGAGCCCCCGCGCGTCGCCGTCATCGGGGCAGGTGCCATGGGCAGCATCTTCGGGGCGGCCTGCATCGACGCCGGCGCCGACACGGTGTTCGTCGACGTCTCGGCGCCCCTCGTCGAACGGCTGCAGGAGCGTGGTCTCGTCATCGTCGGACCTGACGGTGAGCGAGAGGTTCCGGTCCGCGCGACGACGGATCCGCACTCCGTCGGAGTTGTCGACCTCATTCTGTTCTTGGTGAAGTGCTACCAGACCGAGAGCGCCGCGAGACTGGCGAAGACCCTCGTGGGTCCGGAGACGATCGTCACGTCGTTGCAAAACGGTTGGGGGAACGGTGAAGTCCTCGGTCGCTTCTTTCCCGACGAGCAGATCGTCGTGGGCGTCACGTACGACAGCGGCACGGTGCTCGAGCCCGGACGCATCGCGCACAACTACAAGGGGACCACGTTCATCGGGCCGTACGCCGGGGAGTCGCTCGACGACGCCCGCTGGATCGCGGATCTTCTCGCACCGGCCGGACTTGGCGTCGTGGCGACGCCAACCATCCGTGCCGCAATCTGGGAGAAGCTCGTAATGACCGCGTCCACGTTGCCGACCTCAGCGCTCACGGGCCTGACCTCGGGAGCTCTCGGCGAGCCTGGGCCGATGCTCGACCTCGTAGACGGGCTCGCCCTAGAGACGCTCGAGACCGCGCGCGCTGCAGGCTATGAGCTCGAGGCCGCGGAGCAGCTCGAGAAAATCCGCCTCGCTCTCGTCGGTGAGGGCAAGGGGTCGATGCTCCAGGACGTCGAAGCCGGCCGACAGACCGAGATCGCCGTTATCAACGGCGCCGTCGTTCGCGAAGCCGAAGCTCGCGCCGTCGACGTTCCACTGAACCGAGCGATGGTCGCGCTGGTCGAAGGCTACGAGCGTGCGCACGGCTTCGCATGAGGCCCCTGACCGTTAGATGGCTGATCGGCAATTCCTCGTCGCGCGGGCGGTGGCTGAGACACGTCGCCGGCTGGCGCCGCCCGTCCTCGCCCGTATTCCCGATACGCGCTCGGACGGGCGGCGTCCCCGGCTTGGTCTCAGCCATCCCCGCACCGACGACAATTACCGATCAACCATCCAGGAGGGATCATGAAGCTCTGGCTGCTCGACAACGGCTCGATCGTCATCGAGCACACGCAGCTGATGTGGAACGTCCCGGGTCCCCAGGTGCGGATCCCCTCGTACGCGGTGCTCGTCGAGCAC
>JACCTK010000014.1 GCA_013812465.1 Actinomycetota bacterium | reverse complement strand
CGAGCTCAGAGCTGGTCTCGCCAATCTGACGGAGATGCTCGAAGCGCACGACTAGGCGTTCGCCTGAACGTACTCGAGGCCCACGAGTACGAGTGAAAGGAGAATCAGGGCGTCCAGTCACAAGCTGCCGTACCCGCGGAAAACAAAATCGTCGCCCTAAGAGACAACAATAATACTCTCTATTTGCAGGACTTTCGTAAGCCGACGCGCGGATTCGAACCGCGGACCCCTTCATTACGGGGGAAGGACGAGTAGGGAACGCGCGTCCGCTCGCGGGCACGCACGGGCACCTTCTCGCTGGAAACTGACCAGTTCTTCAGCTCACGCAGTGGACGCGCGTGCCCGCTCGTGCCCGAGCTGACGTACCCGTCTTGTACCCGCCCGGCCCCACAGACTCACATCCCGCGCGGGCACATAGTCGAGTGCCTGAATCGCACCCAGGAGGGTCGCCGGTTCGAGCCCGGCCGATTCACGTACAGCCTCGGCCCGCCAACGGACCGTGGCGGCACGGTGCAGGACATGCAGACACGCGAGCCCGCGAGCTCGACGTGCGACTGCTCGATGTTCGTGCGCTGGTCAATGGCGCAGGCGGGCATCGACGTCGGGTTAACGACGGTCACGCAGTGGACCGCGAACGGGCTCCTGCCTGACAGCGAGACGGCTGTCTCGACTCCGCTCGTCGCACGTGGAGTCGGACCGAACGCTCCCTTGGGCGGCTACGGGCCCGGCGACATCATCTTTTTCGGTCGCGGCCCAGGCGGCGAGGGCCACGATGCGCTCTGGCTCGGCAGCGGCCAGATCGTTCAGTGCTCGGCGAGCGGCAACGGCTCGAACATCCGCCCTCTCGCGGTGTGTCGCGATCCGACCGGGATCGAGGCCTGACGCTTTGACCGGTTTTCCGCAGCCGCTTTCGCTTTTCCGCAATCAGTTAGGAAGAGTCGTTGACCTATTTGCAGGCACGTCTCCGCGGGAGCCTCGCCTCGCAAGAGAGACTGGGCAGCAAACGATCGAGCTCAGAACGGCTACCCGCGCCTCTCCAGACAACGATACACCCGGATTTGCCGGCACTTCGAGAGACGGGAGCGACGGGACTCGAACCCGCGACCTCCGGCGTGACAGGTCAGTTCTAGCCGGGTCGTGGAGGGGCAAGGAGGGGGCTGAGCCGGATGCTTCCAAGGCTCGCCCTCCAGCGTCTTGGGCTCCAAGGGGCTGGGCAGGTCAGAGGGTTCTGACCCAAGTCCTGACCCATAGGCAGCGATACATCCCTCGTCTGTGCAGATGTGTCCGACGATCTCGCCCTCAGGACGGACAGCCATTCACTCCTCCTTGCTCTCTCGCAAGCGCCCTCTCGTAGTCTAAGGGCGCACCTCAAATGCCTTCGGGCGAAAGGCTCGCCGCGAGCCTAGCCCCGCGGCTGGCCCTGGCCGGCGGGCGCCGAAACCAGTTCACTCGTAATGAAGGGGTCCCCGGTTCGAGTCCGGGCGTCGGCTTAGCCTGATTTGCAGGGAGTTTTCCGCGGTGACAACAGCGGGGAACGCTGGGCGGGTACGAAACGGGTACATCTTCTGACCCGTTCACGTTCGTGAAGGTGTCTCGCTATAGGGCTGATTCGGCTGTATTGCAGGCACTTCGAGGCTGCGATGGACAGCGGTGGCCCTAACGCATTGCCCGCGAGTGCCCGCGAGTGCCCGCGCGTGGCCGCGAGCGCCGCGGCGGCCTGGGCTGGTTACGGCGATCGTGTCTCATCACTGGCCGCCCGCCTTCGTCCTGGCGACTACGACCTCTTCGCGATGACCCTTGCCAACCGGCTGTGCCGTTCCGGCGAGCTTGTCCGCAGGCGCGCTATCGTCGGCGCGCCAGAGCCGCAGGCCGGTCGCCGCCCAGGCGACGAAGAGCGGCACCATGCCGATGCTGTTGTGCCCGATCACGGCGCTGCCGACGAGCATGAGCGGGAACGCCAGGGCGAGCAGCCACGCCGTGAGTCTCGGCGCGTAGCGGGCACGGAGCAGCGCGATGCCCAGCACGGTCGAGCCGATCACGCTCAGCATCATCCCCGGGAGCATCAGGGCGAGGAAGACGACGTTGAGGGCGTTGCCGTCCGGCGCGGAGTCGCCGAGCAGCACGACGAATGCCGCGCTGAGGCCGATGGTCGCGAGGCCGTAACCCGCGAGGGCGATCCGCCAGCTCCAGCGCTCGAACCCCCCGCTCTCCGCCCGACGCCGCGAACGCGCGGCCCAGGCGCAGAGGAGTACGGCTGGGAACAAGAGCGCGAACCCCTGGACGTACGTGCCATACACACGCTCCGGCGAAGCCCACGTGAGCAGACCGTCGGCGAGGTCGCGAGCTGGGTCGGCCCACGCGGAGACCGTCCCGATCTCGAGGTCTTCGGCTCCCTCGCTGGTGCCGAAGTAGGAGAGGGCGAGCAGCGGCGCGAGCAGCACCGCGACTCCTGCGGCGATCACGGCGTAGACGCCGACGAGCCGAGCAGCACGATCCGACACGAGGAACCTCCTGGTCGATGTCCCGCACCACGCGGGTCCCCGTCATCGTTCCGCGGCTGCTCTCGCGCGTCGTCGGGGAAAGGATCGATTCGCTCTCAATCTTCAGGTTGACGACGCGCGCGGTACGGCGCGGTAGCGTCCTCCTCGTGCTCTCCGCGCTTCGCATCCGGCGGTCCGACGTGCTCCTGCCGGGGGTGCTCGCCCTCTTCGCTGCGGTCGAGATCACGGCCGAAGGGCACGGCCCGCTTCCGCTCACGATCGGGACCTACTGGCTCGCCGCGGGCGTCGTCGTCGCTCGCCGGAGGGCGCCGCTCGCCGTTCCGCTGCTCGTGGGCGCGATCTATGCGCTCGCCGCGCTGCTCGGTGCCGAGGTCGCCGAGCCCACCGCGTGGGTGCTGCTCCTTCCGTTCGTCTGCTTCAGTGCGGGTCACCACGCACCGCGGGCCCGGCGGCTCGCCGGCCTCGCCTCGGTGCTCGGCACGCTCGCGATCACGTACGCGGCACTCGAGTGGCTGACGGACTTCGACCCGAGCCTGCTCTTCGGTCTGATCTTCAGCGTCGGCTCGT
>JACCTK010000155.1 GCA_013812465.1 Actinomycetota bacterium | reverse complement strand
GGACGGCACCGTCGCGCTCGCCGAGACCGCCGCACGCGCTCAAGGCACGTACAAAGTTCCGTTTCCCCCTGCGCCGGCGCCCGCGCCTCCGCCGGATCAGATCGTGCCGCCCCCACCGGTGCCGGCGCCGCTTCCGCCGACCGAGGGCCGCTGGACGCTCAGCGTGCGCTCCATCGACGACCAGGGTCTCACCTCGTCGGCGGTTCGTCGCTTCGCGGTGAACTCCACGCTCGGGTTCGCGAAGCTGGAACCCACGCGCCTGGCCCTGCCCCCGCGAGGCGCCAATGCGACCTTCCGCTGGACGCAGACCCGGGCCGCGCGCGTCAAGGTCACCGTGGAGACGATCGATGGCGTCCTCATCCGCGTCGCCGCTCTCCGTCGCTTCGAGCCCGGCTCGCAAGCGGTCGTCTGGAACGGCCGGCAGGCCAACGGGAAGCTCGCTGCCGGCGGTCGCTACCTCGTTCGCGTCACCGCGGAGAACGAGCTCGGTAGCGTCACCCTCGAGCAGCCGCTCACGGTACGTCGAGTCCGGTAACCGCAGGTCGCGTCCGTAGACTCGCCCAATGCTCGTCGCCTCCGTCCTGAGCGAGATCACGGAGGCGATCACCTCCACGATCGGCGACTACGGCCTGTACGCCGTGTTCCTCCTGATGCTCATCGATGCCGTGCTGCCCGCTGCGAGCGAGGTGGTCATGGTCTACGGCGGCGCGGTTGCCGCCGGCGCCTTCGCTGGACAGGAGGTCGTCTTCTTCGGGCGCACGATCGACGACGGATTTCCGGCCTACGTCGCGGTCGCGCTCGCGGGAACCATTGGATACACGATCGGCTCCGCTGGCGGGTGGGCGATCGGTCTGTACGGAGGGCGTCCCTATCTCGAACGCCACGGGCGCTGGCTCCACCTGGACAAGAAGCGACTCGACCGGGCGGAGAGGTGGTTCGAGCGCTGGGAGGACTGGGCGGTCTTCCTCGGCCGTCTGACACCCGTCGTGCGCTCGTTCGTCTCCATTCCCGCGGGTGTCATGGAGACCCCGTTCGTCCGCTACATGCTGTTGACGCTCGCGGGGTCGGCGATCTGGTGCTTCGCGTTCGCGGGAGCGGGCTGGGCGGCCGGGGAGAGCTGGGAGGACTTCCATCACGCGTTCCGCTACCTCGAGTACCTGGTCGCGGCAGCCATCGTCGCGGTCGTCGCCTGGCTCGTCTTCCATTTTGTCCGGCGCCGGCGGCGTCGCCTCGCCGAGGAACCGCCGGGCGCCTAGGAACCAAAAGCTCGCATCCTCCGAGCTAAACTCGCCCGCGTGACGCAGCAGATTCCCCTCATCGACGTCAAGGCGCAGTACGCGCCGTTGCTTCCGCAGATCAAGCAGGCGATCGACGACGTTCTCGAGAGCGGACAGTTCGTCTTCGGGCCGAACGTCAGCGCGTTCGAGGAGGAGGCGGCGCGCTATCTCGGCGTGCGGGAGACGATCGGCGTCGGAAACGGCACGGACGCGATCGTTCTCGTCTTGAACGCGCTCGAGATCGGCGCTGGCGACGAGGTGATCTGCCCCGCGTTCACGTTCTACGCCACCGCTGAGGCGATCGCGCGTGTCGGCGCTACGCCGGTCTTCGCCGACATCGATCCTCAGACGCTGAACCTCGACCCCGAGCGGGTCGCAGCGCGGGTCACGAGCCGAACGAAAGCCGTCATGCCGGTGCATCTCTTCGGGAGGCCCGCGCCGCTGGCGGAGCTCGCCGAGCTCGGGCTCCCGTTGATCGAAGACGCCGCGCAGGCCTTCGGCTCGCCCGAGATCGCGGGAGCAGGCATCGCGTCGACCTTCAGCTTCTACCCCACGAAGAACCTCTTCGGGCTCGGGGACGGCGGCCTCGTGTCCGTGAACGACACCGAGCTCGCGGAGCGCATCCGCATGCTGCGCTTCCACGGCTCGAAGGCGAAACGCATCTTCGAGTACATCGGGACGAACTCGAGACTCGACGAGATCCAGGCGGCGGCGCTGCGCATCTTCCTGCGTGAGCTGGACGGATGGACCGCGCTGCGGCGTGAAGCTGCCGAGCGCTACCGGGCCCTCGGCCTCGGCGAGGCGTGCGAGGTTCCCGCCGACGAGCCGGGCCACGTGTACCACCTTTTCGTGTCGCGGTCGCCTCAACGTGACGAGATCCGCGCCGCGCTCACGGAGGCCGAGATCGGGAGCGCCGACTACTACTTGCCGCCGCTGCATCTCCAGCCGGCGCTTCGCTATCTCGGATACTCGGAAGGCGACCTGCCCGAGACCGAGCGGGCGGCGAAGGAGAACTTCTCGGTCCCGCTCTGGGCCGGGATCACGGCAGAGCAACAGGAGCGAGTCGTCGGGACCGTGCGCGCGACGCTCGGCGTCCCCGCGTAGAAGCAGATGCGTTCTCCGGTCAACCGGCACAGGCTCTGGCAGGTCGCCGCCGACGCGCTGCTGGTCGTCGCAGCGTGGACGGTCGCATGGTACGTCCGCTTCGACGGCGACACCGGACCCGTCTACTACCGCCGCTATCTCGATTGGGACGTCTTCGCGCTGGTCCTCGCGGTCAAGCTGCCGGTGTTCTTCGCGTTCGGCTTCTACAACCGCTGGTGGCGGTACGTCTCGACCCAGGACATGTGGGGGGTCGTGCGCGGTGTCGCTGCCGCCTCCGTGGCCGCCTTTCTCGTCTTCACCCTGCTCGACTTCCACCCCGCCAGCGTTCCGCGTGGCATCTGGTTCGTCGATCTCCTGGTTTTGCTCGCATTCGTCGCCGGTGTGCGCCTGCTCGCACGCACCCTGATCGAGCGCCCTTCAGCCGGCACGCTGGTCGCGCGCGGCAAGGAGGTCGTGATCGTCGGAGCCGGAGACGCCTCGCAGCTGATCCTGCGCGAGATGCTGAAGAACCCGGCGCTCGGCTACACGCCGATCGGTCTCGTCGACGACGACCCGCGCAAGAAGAACCTGCGTCTGCACGGAATTCGCGTTCTCGGGACGACCGCCGAGCTTCCGCAACTGCTCCGTGACCGGCGCCCGGACGAGCTTCTGATCGCGATCCCGTCGGCCTCGGGCGAGGTACGCGAGCGGATCGTCGAGATCGCCCGCAAGGAGAACGTCCCGGTGAACACGCTTCCCGGTCTGCCGGACCTGATCACGGGCGACTTCAACCTGGCCGGGCAGATCCGCCCGGTGGAGGTCGAGGACCTCCTCGGCCGCGAGCCGGTCGAGGTGGACATCAACTCGATCGCGGACTACCTCATGGGCGAGGTCGTGCTCGTCACGGGCGCGGGCGGCTCGATCGGGTCGGAGCTCTGCCGCCAGATCGCCCGCATCGGACCGACTCGCCTCGTGCTACTAGACAACTCCGAGGCTGGCCTGTTCGAGATCGAGCGCGAGCTGGTCGACGAGCGTGGCTTCCGTGCGACTGCCGCGGTTCTCGCGGACGCGGGCAATCAGACGAAGATCCGGCAGGTCTTCGAGAAGTACCGACCTGCTGTCGTTTTCCACGCCGCCGCGTATAAGCATGTGGCGCTCGTCGAGGCGAACCCGGTCGAGGCCGTCCGCAACAACACGCTGATGACCCGGACCGTGGCCGACGTTGCCGTCGAGCTCGGGGCGAAGCGCTTCGTTCTCGTGTCAACGGACAAGGCGGTGAATCCGAGAGGTGTCATGGGCCAGACGAAGGCGCTCTGCGAGTGGATCGTCGAGGGCTGGGGGCACCGGGAGGACACGTCCACGCGCTTCTGCGGCGTTCGCTTCGGCAACGTGCTCGGCTCGTCGGGCAGCCTCATCCCGATCTTCCGCAAACAGATCGCCCGCGGCGGCCCGGTCACGGTCACGCACCCCGAGATGACCCGCTACTTCATGACGATTCCCGAGGCGGTTCAGCTCGTCATCCAGGCTGGGGCGATCGGCGGCCGCGGCCAGGTGTACGTGCTGGACATGGGCGAGCCGGTGAAGATCGTCGATCTCGCGGACACGATGATCCGTCTGTCGGGGAAGGAGCCGGGTCGCGACATCGCAGTCGAGCTCGTCGGCGCCCGCCCCGGCGAGAAGCTGCACGAGGAACTCTGGTCTCAGTCGGAGACTGTCACGCCCTCCAGCCATGAGGCGATCCTGCTCGTCACCCGGCCCCCGATCGACGCCGAGTGGCTCGAGGAAGAGCTCGACGCTCTTCAAGGCCTCGTCGAGGACGGCGAGACGCTCGAGCTCGTCGGACGGCTGAACACGCTCGTCGGCGCGCCCCGCCGTGCGCTCGTCTCCGGAGACGGAGCGGGCGCCGTCTCCACGGCGCCCGCATCCGAGTCGGTTTAGCGCGTCCGCTATGAGCCAGGCGCTCGCAGCAGCAGAAGCTGCCCGTTCTCCCGCTTGGGGACTGCGGGCGGGTCGTTGCCCTCTCCGGCCGGGAAGTCCCAGCCGTGCGCCTGCACGTCAACGAGAAATGCTCCCGGACCGAAGGCTGCCGAGGCGTCGACGATGCCGCTCGACTCCCAGCTGCCCTTTACCGTCGTCGGGCTTCCCGGTACGGCCTGGTTGACCTCGGCCACGACCGTGAGCTGATCGGTAGCGAGGTCGTATCTCCAGATCCGCGCGTTCGTCGCGTTCGGGAACGCTGGATATCCCAGCGGCGGGCTCGAGGAGTTGTGCGCCCCGGTGTCCTCTTGGATGTAGAGCGCGTCGCTCGTCGTCTCCACATTGTCCGGCTGGTGAACGACGTTCGGATTCGCGTAGCCGCCCGCATCGAAGTTCGCGCGCGCGAGGATGTCCAGCGTGGCGCCTTGGAGCGGATTCGCTCCGAGCTTTAGCTCATAGATGCGTCCGTTCGGAAATGCGCCGTTCGTGCCGGACGATCCTCGCCTCAGCCGCCCTGTCACCGCGTCCGGAATTGCACGCGGCTCACCGGTGTCGGCCATGTACACGGTTCTCAGATTCGTCCGGTTGTAGGCGATGTCCTCCACGCGGATGAACTGGAACACGTTGTTCACGTTGCTCCAGTGCTCGAGCACCCATTGCGGCCCGTTCGGGATCGCGGAGCTCGGAGGCGCCGGATACCCGAAGTCGGCCGAGGTGACCTCTCGTCCGTTGAGCTTCCCTGTCGCGATCGCGCGTGGCACCTCGATGAAATGTCCCGCGACCGGCGGCATCGCCTCAGTGACGTCGCCGTAGTCGTTGATCGTCGCCGTGTCGGAGACGAAGGCATAGAGCGCTCCAGCGTCGTTCCAGACGTCGGCGCCGCTAGCGGCCTTGTACAGGTACAGCTGCGATGCGGGCGCGTCGAAGGTGTCGTCACCCGAGAGCACCACCGGGTAGCCGTAGCCGGGAATGCCGACCGCATTCTCGTGGTTGTGCCGACCCATCCCGTAGATCGATCTGTACGCGCCGCTCTTCGGGTCGAGGGCGACGACCACGCCGGCCTGCTCAGCGCCGGGCTCGGTCAGAAGCACTCCGGGCGGTGAAGGCCCGTGCCAGGAGTCCTCCTGACGAAGGACGATGTCGCGCGCCTCCTCGTTCGTGAGCAAGAGCTCCCGCTCGAAGCCATGCTCAGCGCCGACGAGGAAGTTCGAGCAGAAACGCTGATACCCCGCGCTCTGCGGGATCACATACTCGCCTTTGAGCACACCCGCACTCTTCTGGTTCAAGCGCAGCTTGCTCACCGTCGAGTTCAGGTGATCCTGGCGGTTGGCCGGGAACGGCACCTTCGAGAGCTCGTGGTTGACGAAAATGTCGGCCGTGCCCTTGCCGTTGATCCTCTCCACGGCGATCCCGTCGGGGATCGCTTCGAAGGTGTAGCCGCTGCCGAGCGTGTCCCCGACGGAGATGATCGCCTCCGTGGTCCAGCCGTTCCTGCCGTCGAGCATCGCCGCAGCGTCGGTCTTGAATCCACCGTTGCCGCCCGCGAAGGCCGCGGCTGTCGTCACGCCGACCGTGCCGAGCACCGCCAGCAGCAGGCCAAGTGTCTGTCGTCTCACGTTTCTCCCCTCCCTAGAGCTGACCGGAAAAACCTTAACCAGTTCGAGACAGTCCGCGCGCTAGTCCTCGAACGCCGAGAGCAAGAGATCGAGAAGCAGCCCCGGGTCACGACCGATGGGCTGGCCTCGGCCGTCTCGCTTGCGGAGCGGCAGCGCATCCGCCGAGCCGAGGACTCCGAGCCTCCCGCCCTGGATGAGCATCTCGTCTACCGCGCCGAGTCGACCCGCAAACGTCGTGTAGACGGGGACGCCCAGCGCGACCGCCTCCCGGTTCATCGTCCCTCCGGCGGAGACCACCAGGTCGGAGAACGCGACGAGGCTCTGGGCATCGACGGCCTGTTCGGGAAGGACAAGAGAAGGAAGATCGTGCTCCGCGATCGCTGCCCGCTGCTCGGCTGTGCGAGGGAGAACGACAGCGTGCACCGCCGGATCCGAGCCCAGCCGGCGGAGCACGTCCCCGAAGAGCGGATTCGAGTGGCGATGGTAGAGCGAGACCTCAGGTGGTGTGCGGACGACGACGAGCACGCGTTCCGTGTCGAGCCCGAGCTGGTCGAGGACGGACGAGTCGGGCTCGAAACCCGCCAGGTAGTACTCCTCCTCGAGACCCGGAAACCGGCGCACTTTGCGCTCGCGTGCTCCGAGCGGATCGAGCCTTTCCTGTGGGATCGCCTCCGGCACCACGACGCGACTTGCCGCGCGACATCCGAGCCCGTGCTGCACGCGGGCGAACTCGTAGTCGAAGGCGTACGCGGACGGGATCGAGAGCGAGCGCGCGGCGAGGGGGAGCTCATGCGACGCGTGAGAGAGCGCGATGTCAAAGCTCCTTCCCCTTGCGAAGCGACGAAGCGCTGGGAGCCGAGCCGCCATCGCCCGAGCCTTTCCCCAGGCGCTTGCGCCGCCGTGCCGCGGCCCGACGACCTCGTGCTGGATGCCGTGCAGCCGGAGAAGCTCGATGGTCTGCGCGTAATCGCGGGTAGTCACGTCCACCGTGTGCCCGCGCGCCTCCAGCAGAGCGATCAAAGGGCGAAAGAACGGCACCTGGGGGGAGTTGGAGACGTCGATCCAGACGCGCACCGCCAGACCCTAGACACTCCACAGGCAAGCCTCTTCCGATCTAGGAGTACCGCGTCATCATGTCGGTGTGACGTCGCGCCGTGTGATTTTCACAGTCGCGGTGATTGTGGTCGCCGTCGTGCTTGCCATCGGAGGCATCCTTTGGGGGTGGAACAGGGGGCCGAGCGCGACAAGCGAGGTCCGCGCCTACTTCGCAGCGAAGGATCGTGCTCACTTAGTCGATGTCGGCGGGTGCGCGTTCTCCAGAGACCCAAAACCCCTGACTAGTACCCGGAGACTTCCGTATTTCTCTGTGAGATCCAGAGCGACGTCGGATCCGCTTGAGTTTCGGCCGCGTGATCCCGCAGGGTCATTCGTTCTTCTGCTTCCGTGTGCCCCGCTCCGTCGCGTGGCCGAACAGGTCTGACTTCGCTGCCAGTCCGTACGGTCAAGCCGCTCGTCCGCCTGATAGCTGCTTCTCTCAGCGATAAGCTTTCCTCATTTGTTTGCTTGCCATCCATCAGTGCTGGTGGACTCGTTCGGATTCGCGAACGAGATAGCCCCGTTTCACTCATGGACACGCGTCAGCTAGCCGCATTCTGCTCGGTCGTCGAGCGACGGAGCTTTTCCCAGGCCGCGGAGCGTCTCGGCGTCACGCAGCCGGCGGTTTCGCTACAGATTCGCGCGCTCGAGAAGCGCGTCGGCACGCGGCTCCTCGATCGCTCCGGGCGGCGGGTGGAGCCGACGGAGGCCGGCTGGCGTCTGTATCGCGGAGCGCAGCGCATGCTAGCGCTCGAGGATCAGCTCGTCTCGGAGCTCGCGGCCACGGCCGAGGGAGAGATAGCAGGCGACCTCGTTCTCGGCGCCTCCACCGGGCCTGCCGCGATCGTCGTGCCTGTGCTGCTCGGGGAGTTCCAGCGCGAGCATCCTGACGTACGGGTGTTCCTCACGGTCTCGGACACTCACACGGTCATCGAGCGGGTCGCCGACCGCGAGCTCGAGCTGGGAATCGTCGGCGCCTCGCGGCGACACCGAGGCGTTCGCTTCGAGCCGTTCTTCTCCGACCAAGTGATCCTCGCCTGCCCGCCCGGGCACCGCTTCGCCGGGCGCACCGTGACCCTCGACGAGCTGCGCGAGGAGACGCTGATCCTGATGCAGGAGGGCGCCGGCGTGAGGCAGATCGTCGAGGACGCTCTCCGTCGCCTCGGAGTCCGCCTACGCGACCTCGACGTCAGGCTCGAGCTCGGACTCCAGGAGTCGGTGCGCCGCGCCGTCGAGGCGGGGTTCGGGGTCACGTTCATCTCTCGAACAGCCGTCGAGTCCGAGCTGGCTGACGGGCGCCTCGCCGAGGCACGAGTCGAGGGACTCGATGCGACCCGAGTAATCTCGCTTGCTACTGCCGCCGGGAGGACGCGCACGCGTGTCGCGGAGGAGTTCGTGGAGTTTGCACAAGCGCGCGTCTCGTGAGGCTCGCGGGTTGACTCACGACTCCTGCCGACGGACGATGTAGCAATGCTCGTCGAGTATGCAAGCCTGGTCGCGGCGATGGCAGTGCTCACCGCCTCGCTCACGGGCGCTTTCGGCCAGAAGCTGTCGGTGCTCCCGACGTCGAGCGGAGCCGCTATCTCCACCCTGAACGCCGCGGCCGGCGCGCAGAAGGTGCCGAAAGGAGGGGCGCGGACGGCCTACAAGACCGCCCCGTACTCCAAGCCGGTGCTGAACTACCTCTATGCCGTGGGCTGGATCGGAGGCAAGAAGAGCCCGCTCTCCTGCCTCTTCGCCCGCACGCAGCCGACGGAGACCGAGCAAGAGGCGCTCACCGAGATCAAGAAGAGCACGAGGCTCGTGAAGCAGCTTCGCCGCGTCCACGTCGGCCAGAGGCTGGCAGCCTCCGTCGTCGTGAAAGGGATCGCGTCCGCCTGTAGCTGAGCTGGGTTACGCGGCTTCGGGCGCCGGCCGTCGCCGGCCGCCCATCACCCGGCGCAGGCTGACGACGCCGAGCACGTTCGACCCGTCGACCACGGGCAGGTGGCGGAAACCGTTGTCGAGCATCACCTGGGCCGCGTCGTCGAGCGTCATGTCGGCTGTCGCGGTCATCGGATCGCCGGTCATCCATAGGCGCACGCGGGCGTCACTCGTGTGCACGCGCGCGGCCATGGCTCGGAGCATGTCGCGCTCGGTGAGGATGCCGATCATGCGCCCGAAGTCCTTGACGACGACGGCGCCGGTGTTCTGACTCGTCATTCGCTCCGCGACCTCGCCGAGGGTGTCCTCGGGGGCGACGGTGATGAAGTTCGGCGTGACGATGTCAGCCAGGGTGCCCATGCGATCGCGCGAGTTTACAGCCCTTACCGCCTGCTCTCAGTTGAATAACTCTCAGTAATGACACGTATAAGGAAATCGGTTAGCATACAGCGTTGTGGGCCGCCGCGATCCCTTCGACGTGCTTGTGATCGGCAGCGGCGCCTCCGGTCTGGCGGCCGCGGTCTCGGCGGAGCGAGCGGGGGCGCGTGTCGCCCTTGCGACCAAGACCACCCTGCAAGCGTGCAACTCCGCGAAGGCTCAAGGTGGGATCCAGGCTGCGTTCGGGGAGGACGACTCGCCCGAGATCCATGCCGACGACGTCATGCGAAGCTCGCACGGGACGGCCGATCCGCGGCTCGTCCGAGTGCTGACAAGTGAGGCGCCGTCGGCGATCCACTGGCTCGAAGAGCTCGGCGTCGAGTTCACGCGGTCGAACGGCGGCTATCGCCTGGCCCGCTGCGGCGGGGCGACGCGGCATCGTCTCCTGCAGGTTGGCGATCGCACCGGACACGCGATCACGAAGGCGCTGCGCGACGCGTATCAGGCCGGGGCGGGAACCGAGCTGCCCCAGCACGCGCTCGTTCGTCTGCGCGCCGGAGAGAACGGCTGGACCGCCACTTTCGAGACAAAGGATGTTGGAGCGGTCGACCTCGACGCGACCTCGATCGTTCTGGCCGCGGGCGGGCGCTGCTACCTAGAGGCGGAGACGCGCGGCGAGCTTTCCACGAACCATCCGAACGCGACGGGCGAGGTGACGCGGATCGCGCTCGACGCGGGCGCGGAAGCGCGGGATCTCGACGCGCTGCAGTACCACCCGAACGGAGGCGCGTGGCCGAGCACGATGCAGGGCTACTCGATCCCCGAGACGACCCGAGCGTATGGCGCCGTGCTGCTGAACGCCGACGGCGAGGAGTTCACGGACTCGCTCGGCGCGCGCGACGCGGTCTCGCAGGCGATCGTCGACGAGGTGGACAAGGGGAAGGGCGTCCTGACCCCGGACGGCCGCCCCGCGGTCTGGCTCGACACGACGCGAGTTTCCGAGGAAGACGCCGACATCTCGCTGCCGTACATGCTCCGGCGCTATCGCGGAGCCGGCATCGACCCGCTGGCAGAGAAGATCTTCACCTACCCCGTTCTCCATTACCAGAACGGCGGGCTCGTGATCGACACCGACGCAAAGACGACGGTCGAGGGCCTGTACGCCTGCGGCGAGATCGCCGGCGGCACGCACGGGCGCAACCGGATGATGGGAAACTCCCTCCTCGAGTGTCTGGTGTTCGGACGGCGCGCGGGACGTGCAGCCCGCGAGGAGGCGCGAGCGTGAGCACCCTGACGACCACCGATCTTCACCAGGCGGTCGAGGACGCGGCCGCTCACCTCTACGTCTGGGCGCTGAAGGACATCCCGCAGGACCTCCGCGACGCGCTTGCCGCCGCGAGGGATCGCGAGACGTCGGTGACCGGACAGCGCGTGCTGAACACGATCCACCGCAACGTGAATATCGCCGACCGGGAGAAGAACCTCGTCTGCCAGGACACGGGCATCGCGGTCTACACCTGCCGCGTAGGCGAGCACTTCCCGCTCCACTCGGCGCGGATCTACGAGGCGCTTCGCGACGGCACCGCGCGCGCCACCGTCGAGCACCCGCTGCGCTCGAACGCAGTGCACACGATCACGCGCGAGAACACCGGCCCGAACATCGGTTACCGCTTGCCGATC
>JACCTK010000010.1 GCA_013812465.1 Actinomycetota bacterium | reverse complement strand
CTGACGGAGAGCGAGCGCGAGCTCGTACGCGAGCTCGGCCGTTCACGCGTCGGCGATGACCCGCGGGCGGATCTGCTGTGAGCCGGGCAAGGGCGGGCTCTGCCACGAGACGACTGATCAAGGAACGGAGCGAAGCGGAGTGATCGATCCGAACAAGCTCACGGAGAAGTCTCAGGAGGCGCTCTTCGCTGCCCAGCGGGCCGCGACGGATGGCGGCCGCGCACATGTGGACGTCGAGGACCTCGCGCTCGCGCTGCTCGCTCAGCCCGGCGGGGTCACGCCGGCCCTGCTCGAGTCCGTCGGATTGAACGTCGGAGAGCTGAGGGCGAAGCTCGGGAGCGAAGTCGCGCGGCAGCCGCGCGTGAGCGGGAACGCGCAGGTGGGCGCCTCTTCGCGGCTCGGCCGCGTCCTGCAACAGTCGCAACGCGAGGCCGAGGCGCTCGGGGACGAGTTCGTCAGCACCGAGCACCTTGCGCTCGCGATGACCGCGGACGGCGGGCCGACGGGCCGCGAGCTCCAGCGTCTCGGTGCCACGCGGGAGCGTCTGCTCTCGTCGCTGCGCGAGATGCGGGGCAACCAGCGGGTCACGGACCAGAATCCCGAGGCGAAGTATCAGGTCCTCGACAAGTACGGCCGCGACCTCACCGATCTCGCGCGCAAGAACAAGATCGACCCGGTCATCGGGCGTGACGAGGAGATCCGGCGCGTCATCCAGGTGCTTTCCCGCCGCACGAAGAACAACCCGGTGCTCATCGGAGAACCCGGTGTCGGCAAGACGGCCATCGTCGAGGGTCTCGCACAGCGCATCGTTCGAGGCGACGTACCGGAAGGGCTCAAGGAGAAGCGCGTCTTCGCGCTCGACATCGGCGCCCTCCTGGCGGGCGCGAAGTATCGCGGCGAGTTCGAGGAGCGCCTCAAGGCCGTGCTCAAGGAGATCGCGTCGAGCGATGGCCGGATCGTCCTGTTCATCGACGAGCTCCACACCGTGGTCGGCGCGGGCGCCGCGGAGGGCGCGGTCGACGCCGCCAATCTCCTGAAGCCGATGCTCGCGCGCGGAGAGCTGCACGCGATCGGCGCCACGACTCTCGATGAATACCGCAAGCACATCGAGAAGGACGCGGCGCTCGAGCGGCGCTTCCAGCCAGTGGTCGTCTGCGAGCCGAGTGTCGAGGACACCATCTCGATCCTGCGCGGGCTGCGCGAGCGCTACGAGATCCACCACGGCGTCCGGATCCTGGACGCCGCGCTGGTCGCGGCGGCCGCGCTCTCTTCCCGCTACATCAGCGACCGATTCCTGCCGGACAAGGCGATCGACCTCGTTGACGAGGCGGCCTCGAAGCTGCGCATGGAGATCGACTCGATGCCCGCGGAGCTCGACGAGACGGAGCGACGCATGCGCCAGCTCGAGGTCGAGCGCGAGGCCCTCCGCAAGGAGACCGACGCCGCCAGCAAGGACCGGCTCGAGCGGCTCGAGCGTGATCTCGCGGAGCTGCGCGAGAGCTCGGCCGGCCTCCGCACGCAGTGGCAGGAGGAGAAGAGCGCCATCGGCGAGATCCGCGAGAAGAAGGAGAAGGTCGAGGACGTCCGCGCCCAGATCGAGCGCGCGGAGCGTTCGGCCGACTTCGGCAAGGCCGCGGAGCTGAAGTACGGGACCCTCGCTCAGCTCGAGCGCGAGGCCACCAGCGCTGATGAGCGGCTGACCAGGCTGCAGCAGGCCGGGCGGCTCCTCACCGAGGAGGTCACGCCCGAGGACGTCGCCGAGGTGGTCGCCAAGTGGACGGGCATCCCCGTCACGAGGCTGCTGGAGGGCGAGATCCAGAAGCTGTTGCGAATGGAGGACCGCCTCCACGAGCGTGTCGTCGGCCAGGACGAGGCCGTGCGGGCAGTCGCGAACGCGGTCCGCCGCGCGCGCGCGGGGATGCAGGATCCGAACCGGCCGCTTGGCTCGTTCATCTTCCTCGGCCCAACCGGCGTTGGCAAAACCGAGTTGGCGCGCGCGTTGGCCGAGTTCATGTTCGACGATGAGCAGGCAGTCGTGCGCATTGACATGTCGGAGTATATGGAGCGCCA
>JACCTK010000099.1 GCA_013812465.1 Actinomycetota bacterium | reverse complement strand
CCCCTGAGCGGGGCGACCGAGACGCTCTCGCCGGAGACGAACGTCCCGGGCGTCATCTCGGCGGCGAGCTGCCCGTAGAGGCTGAGGACGAGCTGGCCGGGCTGATCGTTGTCGGCAAGGAAGCGCGCCATGTTCAGCCCGTACACGGGGCTGAAGCCCGACCCCACCGAGGGGCTTCGCGCCGGTGCCCGTCCGTAGAGGCTGTACGCGCCGGCGCGGACGCGTCCCAGAAGCCGCGAGCCACTGCGGTCCATGTAGGCGAGGAGTCCCTTCGCCTGAGCGCCGTGCGGCTGGAAGAAACCGGACGCGAGCGCGTACGGCATGACCAGGTTCCAGTAGCTGCCGTTGCGGGAGGCGGTCAGCGATCTGTACGGGCGCTCGCCGTCGAGCAGCGCGACCGGGACGAAGAGCGCACCCGACTGCCGCCGTGTCGACCGTCGGACCGCGCCACGCAGTCCTCCTTCGAGGCGGCGCGCCAGTCTCCGACAGTTCGCTGCCAGCTTCGTGTAGCCCGTCTCCTGCCACAGCTGCCCCATCGACCGCAGGCCTTGCCAGGCAACTGCTTGTGAATGGAGGCCGTAGACGGACGCCGACACGTCCGAGGAGTAGCGCTCTCGGTTGAGCAACCGCTTCCGGTTCGCGCGGATCTGGCGTCCGAGCCGGTTGACATAGGTGTGGAGAACCGGCGTGGCGCGAACGATTTCAGCGTGGTCTCCCGAAACGCGCGCGTAGTGAGCGAACCCGACCAGCCGTGCGCCCATCCGCCAGTTCGTGCTGCGGCGAATCGTCCTTGCCTTCGGGAGCGCAGGCCGCTTGCGAAGCGATGTGCGCAGGATGGCGCGGCTGACTCCCAGGTGGCCGTAGCTCGCCAGGACTCGCGCGACGTCGACGCCCTCGGGGGTCGAGAGCTGCTCGTAGCGATTGCCGACGCTGTACCGCCAAGTGAGGGCGAGGTTCTGGATGAGCAGGTTGCGCTGCGCGTCGACCACGCGCTGCTCGGGCACGTCGATCACCCCGCCGTGGGCGAGCCGGCGCTCCCAGTAGCGCCGCACGGAGTCGCGAGCCTCCTGGTAGCGAAGGTCGTCGAGTGTCAGGTCCTCGCTGCTCCTTGGAGTGTGCAGCCAGGCGATATAGACCGTTCTGATCTCACCGCGACGGACGCCGTACTTGATCGACGGGCGGCCATACGAGCCTCCCGGGGCGAAGAAGAGAAACGTGCGCCCGTCCCGCACGAGGCGCTGTCCGCTCCTCGCGAGCCCCTCGGCCGACGGCGTGAAGCGCAGGCGGACGAGACCGGCTCGCGATCGCCTCGCGTCGGCTGTGAGGCTGACAAAGCTGACGAGCGACCTCGTCTCAGGGATCCGCACCGCGAACGACTCCTGCTGGTAGCGCACGCCGTGGCGGTCGACGTAGCGGGTCTGCAGGATCGGGAGGTGGCCCTCGGAGAGGGTCGGTCCGCGAAGGCGCGGCAGGCACGACCCGTAGCGCTCGCCCCCGCGAGCTCCGACGGCGACCGTCAGGTGTCTGCCGTGAGAGCGCCTCGAGATGATCTGACTTCCGTCGGCCACGTGGAGCGCGACTGACGTGGCGCCTCTCAGGTTGGGAGGCTGCGAGAAGTGGGTGTAGTGGACGCCGGAATCGGTCAGGAGCCGCCCGTTCTTCGCGCGGGCGAGCAGGAGCGGCGTGAGGAAACGTTGTGCCCGCTCGTACGTCGGGCCGTCGGGCGCCGCCAGGAGCGTCTCGCCCCAGGAGTCCCGGCGCGAGCGCAGCGCACGGCCCACCCGCTTCACGTAGCGGGAACTCAGACGGGCGCGCGGACAGTCGTGTGCGGTCGTCGCCGTGCCGACGGAGCGCGGCGCGGCGCTCGCCCTCGGCTCGCGGAGAGATATCTCGACCGCCGCCGCGGCTGCGACGACCACGGTGAGCAGGCTGAGGAGAGGTCTCGTCATCGCGGGAGGTGGCGGCGACATCTTGACCGGCGCAGCGGCAGCGTTCAAGCAACGAAAGCCGCGTGCGCCGAGCGGCTAGAATCGTCCGACCCGGGGCGGTTAGCTCAGTTGGGAGAGCACCAGCTCGACAAGCTGGGGGTCACTGGTTCGAGCCCAGTACCGCCCATCTGAACCCGCTCGGCTGCGCGCGTTTGGCTTAGCTGAGCGGGTCAGGTGTGCCGGGAGTGTCGCGAAAGCTCATGCGGTACCCCCCCTGGGTGCCCCCCTAAGATTCGGCGGCGACGATCACGCTGCGATGCGATCCGAGAGCTCCTCCCGTACGTCCGCAAGCAGACGTGTCGCCGCCGGCGTGCTGATCCCCGCTTCACGTGCGACCTCTCCGATTCGGCCGCCATCGGCCAGCGGACGAGCCACGTGCTCGAGTGTCCACCGGCCCTGCTCCGACAGCGAGGCTCCGAGCTCGGCAACGGCGTTGCTCATCGAGAGGTCGTACTCGTCCTCCGCAGAGAGAGCACGATCGCCGTTGCGAGCGTTTTCGTCCATCGGATCCAGAGGAAGAGGCGAGCGAAACGCCGCCTTGCGTTCGAGGAGCTCGGGGAAACGCATGTCTCCGATGTTCACGCGCCACCAGTCGATCACCCGCTTTTCCAGGATGTCCCAGAGTGATCCACCCTGGGTCTGTTGGAGGCTCTGTTAGGTGGCGGACAGTATTGGGGTGTTGTCTGTCTTGATATTCAATCGATGGTGCTCGGCCTCTACTCTGAGGACGGCACGTCGTGGAGCGCTTCGTGGAGTCTTTCATCGTTGTAGAAGCCGATCCAGTCGAGGATCTCGTGTTCTGCGTGTTCGAAGGAGGAGAAGCGCTGTCCGTCGACGAGCTCGCTCTTGAAGGTCGCGACCCACGCCTCGGCCATCGCATTGTCGTAGGCGTCACCC
>JACCTK010000092.1 GCA_013812465.1 Actinomycetota bacterium | reverse complement strand
CGCTCGTGCAGCGGATAGCCGTTCTCGGCGTACCCGATCGCCAGCTCGAGCACGTCCTCGAGCCGCCAGGTCCCGAACTCGCGGAGAAGGAGCAGCCACCCGCCGAACGCACCCGGCACGCATGCGGGAAGCACGCCGGTCCCGGGGATCAACTCGTGGCCGAGCTCGCGAAAGCGCTCGATCGTGGCAGCCGCGGGCGCCACCCCTTGTCCACACAGGACGAGCGGCTGGCCCCGCTTCTCCGCCCAGAAGACCGCCGGCATCTCCCCGCCGGGCCCGTTCAAATGCGGCTCGACCACCTGTAGGACGAACCCCGTGGTCACCGCGGCGTCGAAGGCGTTCCCACCCCGCTCGAGCACCGACATCCCTGCCGCGGAAGCGAGCCAATGGGTGGAGGCGACCATCCCGAAGGTGCCGCGCAGCTCCGGCCTCGTCGTGAACATGGCGTGACTCTAGTAACTCACCCCCGTACTCTTCGCGGATGCTCGCGTGCAGACGCTGCGGCAAGGAGAACCCCGAGGGCGCGAGCTTCTGCAACGCGTGCGCCGCGCCGCTCGCCGAGTCTGGCGGCACTGCCGAGGAGCGTCGTGTCGTCTCCGTCGTGTTCGTGGATCTCGTCGGTTTTACTTCCCGATCCGAAAAACTCGACCCGGAAGACGTCCGGGCGATCCTGACGCCGTATTACGAACGCGTGCGCTCCGAGCTCGAGCGCTTCGGCGGGGTGGTGGAAAAGTTCATCGGAGACGCCGTGATGGGCGTCTTCGGTGCACCCAAAGCCTTCGGCGACGACCATGAGCGGGCCGTCCGGGCGGCGCTTGCAGTTCGAGATTGGGCAGGTGAAGACGGGCTCGAGGTCCGGATCGCCGTGAACACCGGCGAGGCGATCGTCGACCTCGAGGCGCGAATCGGGCACGGCCAGGCGATGATCGCCGGTGATGTCGTGAACACCGCAGCACGTCTTCAGTCCGCCGCTCCGGTCGGCGCGGTGCTCGTCGGCGAGGACACGTACCTGAGCACGCGCACGATGATCGAGTACCAGCCTGCGTTTCAACCAGTCAAGGCCAAGGGCAAGGCGGAGCCCGTGCGTGCGTGGATCGCAGTGCGCGCCGGGGTGCCGGCCGGCGAGCGTCCGCTGATGCCCGTCCCAATGGTCGGACGGGTCCATCAACTCGAGGTTCTCACAGGAATCTGGGAGCGAGTCACGGCCGACCGACGTCCCCACCTCGTCACCGTCTTCGGGCCGGCGGGCATCGGCAAGTCGCGTCTGTCGCTCGAGCTCATGGAGCATGTGGGGTCGCAGGACGCCCGCGTCCTGCGAGGACGATCGACGCCCTACGGCTCGTCGAGCCCGTACGGCGCCTTCGCCCAGCACGTGAAGCAAGTCGCGCGCGCGTACGACAGCGACGAGCTATCGGAGGCCCGCGCAAAGCTCGACGCCGCGGTCACCGAGATCGTCGGCGCCGAAGCGGCGGAGGAGCATTCGGCACACCTCGCGCTGCTTATCGGGCTCGGCGACGACGGAGACGTCGCAGACCGCGAGACGCTGTTCTTCTCCGCACGCATCCTCGTCGAGTCCCTGGGCGCCGAAGGGCCGACACTCCTGCTGTTCGAGGACATCCATTGGGCGGACTCCAGCCTGCTCGACCTCCTCGAAACACTCGCTGCGCGCGTTCGCGACGTGCCCGTGCTGTTCCTCGCGCTCGCCAGGCCGGAACTGCTCCACGAGCGTCCAGGCTGGGCGGGCGGTCTTCCCGCTTACACAGCGCTCCCCCTGGACCCGCTCACGGGCGATGACGCGCGGGAGCTTGCGAAGCTCCTCCTGGTCCGCTTCCAGGCGCTGGAAGACCCGGCCGACACGGTCGCCGAGACGGCGGAGGGCAATCCTCTGTTCATCGAGGAGCTTGCGGCGTCGCTGGCCGAGAAGTCGACTACCGAAGGACACGAGCTGCCCACGAGCATCCGCGCGATCGTTGCCGCCCGCCTCGACGCGCTGCCCGCCGAGGAGCGAAGCGTCCTCGTCGACGCCTCGGTCGTCGGCCGTGTCTTCTGGCGAGGGGCGCTCTCCCGCATCTCCACGCGTGATGAGCTCTCGACCCTGCTCGGCTCCCTCGAGGAGCGAGACTTCATCCGCCGGGAGGCCGTCTCGCGGATCCGCGGCGACCAGCAGTTCGCGTTCAAGCACGCGCTGATCCGTGACGTCGCGTACCAACGGCTTCCCCGCGCAGCCCGCCGCGACCGGCACCTGGCCATCGCAGAGTTCCTCGAGGAGACAACGGGAGAGATGGGACAATCCGAGGAGGCGCTCGCCCATCACTGGCGCGAAGCCGGTGAGAGCCAGCGAGCAGTGGGCCATCTGCTCGCCGCAGCGGATCAGGCCGGACGCGGATGGGCGAAGGAACACGCTCTCGCGCTCTACTCGCAGGCGCTCGAGCTCATCCCGGAAGAGGACGTGAAACAGCGCCGGTCGATCAGGCTCCGGCAAGCGGTCACGGCGCAAGCGCTCCAGCACATCATCCAGGCTGACGTCGAGCGCCCGGAACCCGGCAGCTACTGAACGGGGTCGTCGATGAGCGGGAAGTCGCCCGGCGTGACATCCCCCGCAATCTCGTAGATCTCCTGGATGAAGTGATCTCCGAGTAGCTGCGAGTGCTCCCTGACCATGTCCTCGGTCGGTGCCGAGTAGACGCAGTACGACTTCGGCGTTCCCTCGCCGTCGATGACGACGTGACTGTGCTCCCACGTGATCTCGGGGAAGCGGTGGTGCCCGATCGCCTTCGAGCGCGTCGCGACCGTGGGAAGGGTGTCGAGGTCCACGGTGTACGTTCGTTCGATCAAATATCTGGGCACCGGCGGATCCTAACCGAACCTTCTCTTCGCGCGACTGGGCGAAACTGCTCGGGTGGTAGACATACGGATCTTGGACGACGCTACGCGGACTCTTCAGCGAGCTCTTCGAGCTCGTCGTCCACGCCTTCGGCGCTCGTCAGGAGCGTCGGTTTGAGACCCTTGGAGATGGTCTCTTTCGTGATCACGCACTTGGTCACGTCCGTGCGAGAGGGGAGCTCGAACATCACATCGAGGAGCGCAAGCTCGATGATCGAGCGCAGCCCGCGCGCGCC
>JACCTK010000064.1 GCA_013812465.1 Actinomycetota bacterium | reverse complement strand
TTCAACGAGTTGGGCAGTCCGACCGTGAACATGTGGTGCGCCCAGACGAGCAGTGAGAAGAACCCGATAGCGACCGTCGAGAACGCGACCGCCTTGTAGCCGAAGATCGGCTTGCGGGCGAAGACGGGGATGACCTCCGAGATGATCCCGAACGCCGGCAGCGCCATCACGTACACCTCGGGGTGCCCGAAGAACCAGAACGCGTGCTGGTAGAGCACCGCCGAGCCGCCCTGGGAGGCATCGAAGAAGTTGGTCTGCGCCTCCCAGCCGCCGATCGAGATCCCGCGGTCGAGCAGCAGCATGGCGAGGCCGGCGGAGAGGCTCGGCAGCGTGGCCAGGAGCAGCCAGGAGAAGACGTAGAGCGACCAGACGAAGAGCGGCATTCGCGTCCAGCTCATCCCGCGCGTGCGCAGGTTGTGGATCGTGACGATGAAGTTGATCGCGCCGGCGAGCGAGGCGGCAGTGAGGATGTGCACCGACAGGATCCAGAGGTCCTGACCCGATCCGGGATCCTGCGTGGAGAGCGGCGCGTACGCCGTCCAGCCCGACTTTGCGGCGCCGCCGTCCGCGAAGAAGGAGAGCATCAGCACGAGGCCGCCGAAGGCGAAGAGCCAGTAGGAGAGCGCGTTCAGGCGCGGGAAGGCGACGTCGCGGGCGCCGATCATCAGCGGCAGCAGGAAGTTCCCGAGGCCGGCGAGGAGCGGCACGACGACGAGAAAGATCATCGCCGTTCCGTGGATCGTGACCAGCTCGTTGTAGCGGTCGGGGCCGAGCAGATCGACATCCTCCTGCGCGAGCTGGAGCCGCATCAGCATCGCCATGACCCCGGCGAGGACGAAGAAGGCGAGCGCCGTCGCGATGTAGAGGATCCCGATCCGCTTGTGGTCGGTGGTGACGAGCCAGCTCGCGACCCGCCCCCGCTGCCAGCCGGGGACTCTCGGCTCGGCTCTAACTGCCACTGGGTGGGCTCTCTCGCAGGTACGCGATCAGGGCGTCCATCTGCTCCTCGCTCCATCCCGAGCCGACCGCGGGCATCTCACCGCGACCGTTGCGGACGATCTCCTCGAGCGCTTGCGGGTCGGTGAGAACGGGCGAGCCCGCGATCAGCGGGGCGATCCCGCCTTCGCCCGAGAGGCCGTGGCACTTGGCGCAGGCGCCCTGCCACTCCTCCTCACCGAGCTCGCTGCTGGCCCCCTCGCTCTCCCGCTCGGCGAGCCAGGTGTTGAACTCGGCTGCCGGCAGCACCTCGACCGAGGCGAGCATCTTCGCGTGCTCGAGCCCGCAGAGCTCCGCGCACTGGCCGTCGTAGACCCCGGCGCGCTCGGCTTGGAACCACGTCTCGGTGGTCGTCCCCGGAATCGCGTCGATCTTGCCGCCGAGCGCGGGAATCCACCACGAGTGGATCACGTCCTCGGCCGGGGCTGTCACCGCGAGGCGCACAGGGACGCCCGCGGGAGCGCGCAGCCTGTCGATCGCGACGGCGCCGCTCGGGTATTCGTACTGCCAGTAGTACTGCCGGCCCGTGACGCGCACCTCGAGCCGGTCCTGTCCGCTCGCGCTCGCGGAGGGGACGTCGGCTATTCCGGGCAGCTTGTAGAAGACGAAGCCGCCGATCAGGAAGAGGATGACGACCGGAGCGACGGTCCACATGAGCTCGATGCTCGTCGCGCCATGGACCTGCGGGCCATCCTCGAAGCGCTCGCGCCGCCGCCGCCGGTAGCGCCAGATGAACGTGACGAGGACGACCTCGACGAGGACGAAGATCGCGACGATGAAGATCGAGACGAAGATCCAGGTGTCGCGGATCCGTTCGGCGTTCGGCGACTCGGGCGATACCGGAGCGAAGCCGCCGTTCCCCGCGAGCGCGGCCGGGGCGGCAATCAGCGCGAGTAGTCCGAGACCAGCGGTGAGAAGGAGCTTCACGCGCACCGCCTGCCATTCTATGAACGTGTCCGAGAGAGCGCCCGGAGGAACCCGCGTCCGCCTCCCGCCCGATGTCGCGCGGCCCTTCGAGATCTACGTGAACGGCGTGCCGGCAGAAGAAGGGAGCGACTACCGCATCGAGGGACGGACGCTGGTCTTCGAGCGGGAGCTGAAGGGGGAGGGCAAGCTCGGCGCCTGGCGCTGGCTCTCCATGTGGGTCGGCGTCGCGGGCACGTATCGCCAGAACGACTCGGTGGACGTCGTCTATCAGCGGAACGGAAAGCGGGTCGTCGCGTCGAAGCTCCCGCTCGAGCCGGTTGTATGAGCCAGAGATTCAATGCCAGTAACTGATGAATAGAGAACAAGCCGCATGCGAAACACCCTCACGTTAAGCGGTTCTCCGGGATCGACGCCTGTGAGAACATCGACGTTGACCTGGAAGATCGCCTCGCCGTGACGAGCGTTTTTGCGACCGAACAGGCGGCGGAGCAGGATGCAGCCCGACTGAACGCGCTAGCGGAAGCGCGGGGAATAGGAAGCCGCTACGTCACCTTCACCAGCCGCCTGAAGAAGTAACCGCGCCTCGGCTCGTTAGTTCGGCCAGAGGCCGCCGGTAGTGTTGGACAGTGGAAGAGCGGGCAAACGGGATCGAGGTCCAAGGGCTCGTTCGCGAGTACAAGAAAGGCCCACGCGCGGTCGACGGGATCGACATCACAGTCGCGCCCGGCGAGATCTACGGCTTCCTCGGGCCGAACGGCGCCGGGAAGTCGACCACGGTCCACGTTCTGACGACGCTCTTGCCGCCGACCGCGGGGACGGCGCGCGTGGGGGGCTACGACGTGGTCAAGGAGGGGCCGAAGGTGCGCGCGATGATTGGCGTCGCGCTGCAGGAGGCGGCACTCGACCCACTGCTCACCGGTCGCGACCACCTTCGCTTGCAGGCGACGCTGCAAGGTGTGCGCAAGGATCGCAGGAAGGTTCAGGCCGACGAGCTCTTGATCCGCGTCGGTCTCGAGGACGCGGGCGACCGGAAGGTCTCCGGCTACTCGGGCGGGATGAAACGGCGCCTCGACCACGCGCTCGCGCTGGTTCACATGCCGCGGATCCTCTTTCTCGACGAGCCGACGACCGGGCTCGATCCGCAGAGCCGGACGGCGCTCTGGGAAGAGGTCGCCCGCCTGCGTCGAGAAGAAGGCGTCACGGTCTTCCTGACGACGCAGTACCTGGAGGAGGCGGACGTGCTCGCCGACCGGGTCGGAATCATCGACCAGGGGAAGATCGTCGCGGAGGGGACGCCCGCCGAGCTCAAGGCCGAGATTGGCCGCCCGAGCGTGCATGCGATCCCACGGGACGAGCAGGATCGCGAGAAGATCGCGGCGTTTCTCGCGCCGTTCGGCGAGCGGCTGGACACGACGCGGGATGTCGCAGTTCGGCTCCGGGACGGCCTCGGGCTCACCGACATCGTGCGCGCCGTCGATGCGAATGGCGTCGATATCGCCGATCTCGAGCTGCGCGCGCCGTCGCTGGACGACGTCTTTCTCGCGAAGACGGGCAGGACGCTCGAGGGGGCGGCGGAGGAGACCGAAGCAAGGTGACCTTCGCCGCTGGTGTAGGGGCGAGGCTCGCCTCGCCCTCCATGCTCCGCCGACGAACGAGGGCGAGGCAAGCCTCGCCCTACGAAACGGCGCCGGCTCTGTCGTGGGCCGCTCCGTTGGAGTCGAAAGCAGGGTGACAGTCACCTGCGGTGACAGTCACCCACAGCGCGAGTCATGAGCAGCTCCTGGTCGCAGGTCGGCGCGATCGCGCGGCGCTCCATCGTTCGGACCGCGCGCCAGCCGGCGAGCGTCATTCCACCGCTCGTCTTCCCCGTCGCGCTCATGACTGTCAACGCCGCTGGTCTCCAGGCGTCGACTGAGCTGCCCGGCTTCCCGACCGACTCCTTTCTCGCATTCGCGCTCGCGGTTCCGTTCATCCAGGGCGCGCTCTTCTCGACGATGAACGCGGGAACGGACCTGGCTCGAGACGTCCAGACCGGCTTCATCAACCGGCTCGCCCTGACCGCGCTTCGAGACTGGGCGCTGCTCGTCGGTCAGCTCTCCGGGATCGTCGTCCTCGGCGTCGTTCAGGCCGTCTTCTACCTCGCGGTCGGGATCGCCTCGGGCGTCGACTTCGAGTCGGGGCCTGCCGGGATCGCGCTTCTCCTCTTCTACGCGGCGGTCGTCTCCCTCTCCTTCGGCGCCCTCGGGGCCTGGCTCGCCTTGAGGCTGGGCTCGGGCGAGAGCATCCAGGCGATGTTCCCGGTGCTGTTCGTCTTCCTGTTCATCTCCTCGATGAACACCCCGCGCGACTTGATCGACGTCGAGTGGTTCCAGACGGCGGCGACCCTGAACCCGGTCTCGTACATGATTGAGGCCGTTCGCAGCCTCATCATCGAGGGCTGGAACGGGCAGGCGCTCGCGCTCGGGTTCGGTTTCACGATCGTGATCGGCGTCATCTCGATCATGCTCGCCTCGAGCGCCCTCCGCACGCGGATGACGCGTACATGAGGCGTTGGGACGTCATCTCCGGAGTCGCTTGGCGAACGTTGAAGAACGCAATTTTGAACCCGCAGATCTTTCTGCCGACGCTGATGTTCCCGCTCTTCTTCTTCACGGCCTTTGCCGGCGGCCTCTCCCAGCTCCGCGAGATCCCGGGCTTCGACTTCCCGCCGGGGTACACCGCCTTTCAGTTCGTCTTCGTCCTGCTCCAGTCGGCGGCCTTCAGCGGTGTGTTCACGGGATTTGGTGTCGCGCGCGACTTCGAGGGAGGGTTCGGAAAGCGTCTCCTGCTCGCTGCACCGCACCGCAGCGGGATCGTGCTCGGCTACGCGCTGGCGGCGCTCCTGCGCTGGCTGGTCGTCGCAGCGGTGCTAACCGTCGTCGCGGTCGTCGCCGGGATGCAGGTCGGCGGAGGCGCTGTCGATCTCGTCGGGCTCTACGTGCTCGCGATGCTCGTCAACTTCTGCGGCTTCTTCTGGTCGGGAGGGCTGGCGCTTCGCTTCCGCACGATTCAGGCCGCTCCGCTGATGCAGATGCCCGTCTTCCTCGTTCTCTTCTTCGCCCCGGTCTACGTACCGCTCGAGCTTCTGGAAGGCTGGATCGAGAGCGTGGCGTCGCTGAACCCGCTGACGTACATCCTCGAAACCGGGCGCGGCTTCCTCGCCGGAGACCCTCCGCACGCGCTCACGGCGTTCGTGCTCGCGATGCTCGTCAACTTCTGCGGCTTCTTCTGGTCGGGAGGGCTGGCGCTTCGCTTCCGCACG
>JACCTK010000037.1 GCA_013812465.1 Actinomycetota bacterium | reverse complement strand
GACACTCTCCGGAAGCCGATGTCGCCGTACATGACGTTCGTAAGGCAGGCCTTCATGAGCTGAAGGTAAAGGTCCGCCGGCTCTTCCGTCTTCCTAGCCATCGTCGAGTTCTCGCCCATCGAAGTCGATGCCGCTTTGCCGGCTCGAGGTCGAACACAGGGACGCCTCGAGCGAGTTGAGATTTCCCAGGTGCGTCGCCGCTTCGATCGTCGGCGACGCACCTCACATTCAAGCCGGGCCTCGAAGGGAGTGCAACCCACCTGCCATACTCAAACGCGATGGCCAGGCCCCCGCGCCGCATGCGACTGTATCACGCCCGATACAGGGACTTCGGCCTGCTGTATGCCACCCTCGCACCAATTCGCTCCGTCGCGACTAGACTTTCCCGCCGGCTGGCCAGGGTCGCGGAGGCGATCGAGGCGCGGCTGCTGACGATCGAGGGAGAGCGCGGGATCCTGGGCCCTGCGCACGAGGCGTACACCGGGCACTCGAGCCGCGAGAACCGCGCGGTCTGGAGTGCGTGGGACTGGTCGCGAGGCGGCGAGGAATGGAACGACACGGACCGGCCTGCCGAGTGGCGCGAGAGCGTGATCGAGCACGTCCTGCTCCCTCACCTTCCCGACGGTGGCGCGGTGCTCGAGATCGGCCCCGGTGGCGGGCGCTGGAGCGGGGTTCTCCAGCTGCGCGCGGACAAGTTGGTGCTCGTGGACGTAACGGAAAGAGCGCTCGACCTCTGCCGGGAGTGGTTCTCGGGCGCGACGAACGTCGACTACGTCCTCACCGACGGCGCGATGATGCCGTCCGTCGACGACGCCTCCATCCACTTCGTCTGGTCGTTCGACACGTTTGTCCACATCGCTCCGCTCGACATCGCCGACTACCTCGCCGAGATCAGCCGCGTCCTGAAGCCTGGCGGGAGAGCGGTGATCCATCACTCCGGCCGTTTCCAGCGCCGAGGAGGTTGGAGGAGCCCGATGACGGCTCGGCTGTTCGAACGACTCGCACGCGATCGGGGGCTGGCTGTGACCAGGCAATTCGACTCCTGGAGCGACGGACGGTTCGGCGTCCGGACGTACGGGGACGTGATCACCGTGCTCGAGTCGCCATCGGAGTGACCGTCTCCACGCACGTCGTCAGGAGCGCGGCGCTCGCTCGGCCACGAGATCGTCAGGCAGCAGGACGTAGGCTCGCTCAGGGAGTACCTCCAGTGCGTCTTTGCGAACGAACGATCGCCTGCGTAAATTCATCTGCCTCACGGAGCGAAAGCGCGGATCTGTCAAGCGTCTGCTCGATGGGATCGGCTGGCGCTGCCGATGAGATTTGAGGCGATGCCCGGAAAGCCAGAGCCGAGCAGCGTGGTGATCGTCGGCGACGGCGAGTTCGGCGAGATCGCCTACGAGTACTTCCTGCACGACTCTCTGTACCACGTCGTCGCCTTCAGCGTGGAGCGCGAGTTCCGCACGAAGGACGACCTCTTCGGGCTGCCGGTGATCGACTTCGAGACGCTGGAGAACGAATACGAGCCGGCTGCGCACGGCGTCTTCGTCGCGATTACGTTCACGCAGCTGAACCGTGTCCGTACGCGGCTGCTCGCAGAAGCAAAGCGCAAGGGCTTCACGCCGACCTCCTATGTAAGCTCGCACGCGGTCGTGTGGCCAAATGCAGAGGTCGGCGAGAACTGCTTCGTCTTCGAGCACTGCACCGTCCAGCGCCATGCCAGGATCGGCGACAACGTCGTGCTGTGGAGCGGGACCAACGTCCTCCACCGAGCAACCGTCGGCGCGAATACCTTCGTCTCGGCGAACGCCGTCATTGCCGGCTTCGGCACCGTCGGAACGAGCTGCTTCCTGGGCGCGAATTGCTGCGTGCGCGACTATGTGACGGTCGCTGACGACTGCATCGTCGGAGCGGGCGCCGTCGTGATCGAGGACACGGAGCCGGGGAAGGTCTACGTCGGCAACCCGGCGCGGCCGCTGGAGAAGAGCAGCTTCGAGACGAGGATCCTGCCCGTGGGACGTCCGTGAGCGGATCGGGCGCCCTGAGCGTCGAGCGGTACCGCCCGGAGCACAAGCCCCTCTGGGACGAGTTCGTCCGTCGCTCTAAGAACGGCGTCTTTCTCTTCTTTCGCGACTACATGGAGTACCACGCCGACCGGTTTGCGGATCACTCGCTGGTCTTCTTCCACGACGGCCGGCTGATCGCGCTCCTCCCCGCCAACCGCATCGACGATTCCGTCATCTCGCACGGAGGACTCACGTTCGGCGGGGTCATCTCCGACGACCGGATGAAGACGCCGCTCATGCTGGAGCTGTTCGATGCCTTGCGGGAACACCTCGTCCAGGCCGGGGTGGCACGCCTTGTCTACAAGGCGATCCCGCACATCTACCACCGGCTTCCGGCTGAAGAAGACCTCTACGCGCTCGCCCGCTCGGGGGCGACGTGCGTCAGGCGAGACGTGTCGTCGGCGATCCGCCTCGCCAACCGGATTCCGTTCCGGAGACTGAGAAGGCGCAAGGTCCGAGCTGCTCGCG
>JACCTK010000027.1 GCA_013812465.1 Actinomycetota bacterium | reverse complement strand
AGCAGGGCTTCACCCTGATCGAGCTCCTCGTCGTGATCATCATCATCGGCATCCTGCTCGCGATCGCGGTCCCGTCGTATCTCGGATTCCGGGGCCGCGCGGCGGACAGCGCGGCGAAGGCAGACGTGCGAGCCGCTTTGCCCGCGGTCGAGGCGTATTTCGCGTCCGATGTGGCAGACGGCGGGGGAGCGGGCAGCTACACCGGCATGACCCTCGCGAAGCTCCAGGGCATCGACGCCAACGTCGACGTCGTCCCGACCGTCACGGGCGGAGGCGCCGGCTACTGCATCCAGGCCACGGAGAGCGGCAGCACGTGGAAGATCGTCGGGCCGGGCAACACCGACCCTGCGAATGGAACCTGCTAGTCAGCGACGCGGGTATTGGGTGACACAGAAGGGCGCGGGGAACCGCGCCCTTCTCTTTGCCCGTAAAGCGCCCTCGATCCTTTGCCGATAGGAGAACCGTGAGCGTGACCCTGACTCCGCCCGTTCGTGTCTTCGCCTTCGTCGGCGTGCTTGCCGCCGTCGGGCTCGCAGCGTTTCTCTTCTTCCTGCGGCCCACCGGTGACGACACGATCGTGGCTGTGACGAAGCCCGTGACGAAGCCGGCGGACGTGACGACACCGACCACACCGCGTCCCACGCCTCCTCCGCGCGCTACTCCTCGCCCGGCGGCACTGCCGGTCAGCGGCTTCCCTGTTCCGATCCACCGCGCGCTGCGCAGAAATCGCGTGGTCGTCGTCGCCGTCTACCTGCCAGGCGCGAGCGTCGACTCGGTCGTCCGTCGCGAGGCGAAGGCCGGAGCTCGGACGGCGCGGGCGGGCTACGTCGCGGTGAGCGCGCTCAGCGAGCGGCTCGTGCGGCCGCTCGTCGCCAAGACCGGTGTCTTGCCGGATCCCGCGGTGCTCGTGCTCCGGCGGCCCGGTGTCGTCATCGCGACGTTGGGCGTGACCGACCGCCAGACTGTGGCCCAGGCAGTCGCCCAGGCAAGACGATGATCGAGGGCGACGCGCGTCCCGACGCTGCCCGTGAGCTCTACGTGCGGCACGCTCGAGTTGACGGGCGCTCGGTTGCGCTCCTGCGGGCGATCGACCTCGGCGACACCTGCGCCGTCGAGGCGGAGGTGTGGCCGCCGAGCGCGTCCTCAGAGGAGCCGGTTCGCCCAGGCCCGTACACCTTCAGGAGCCCGGTCGAGGCGACGCGGTTCGTCACGCACGCGGTCGAGGCGCTGATCGTCCTCGGCTGCGAAGTCCACGCCTCCTAGAGACACCGGGGCTGTGGGCGCATTGGCGTCGAATTGTGACGCTCACAGTGCCAGGCACTGTAAACAGTTGAGCGCTCACGGCTCGTGAGCAACGCGCTGCGTCACGCACGCGGTCGAGTCGCTGATTCGTCCTCGGCTGCGAAGTCCACCCCTCGCGAAGAGCCACGCCTAGCAGAGCCAGCAAGCCTGTGGGCGCATCGGCGCCGAATTGCCACCCTTACAGGGACAGGCACTGTTAACGGTTGAGCGCTCACGGATCGGACACTCGCGAACGGCTCGGGCTCGGGTTCGACGAAGGACTCGCCTTACGAGAGAACCCGCGCGAGCTCTTCGACGGAGGTCAGGCCGGAGGCGACCTTCTCCAAACCGTCGTCCCACATCATCCGCATGCCGCCGTCCATCGCCGCGCGAGCGATCTCGTCGCGGCTCGCGTGACGTACGGCGAGCGCGGCGATCTCCTCGGACATGGTGAGCAGCTGGTACAGGCCGATACGGCCGCGATAGCCCGTCTGGTTGCAGCGCGGGCAGCCTTTCTTGCGGTAAAAGACGGCCCCGTCGGACGCACGGGCGACCTCCTGTGACACGCGAGCCTCGACGAGCTCCGCCTCGGACGGCGTATACGCCTCGCAGCAGTGCGTGCAGAGCTTCCGCGCCAGTCGCTGGGCGAGAACGGCCGAGACCGCCGCCCCGGTCAAGAACGGCTCGACGCCCATCTCGCCGAGGCGGGTGATCGTGGACGGCGCGTCGTTCGTGTGCAGCGTGGAGAGGACGAAGTGGCCGGTCAGGGCCGCCTCGATCGAGATCTTGGCGGTCTCCGTATCTCGGATCTCCCCGACCATGACCACGTCGGGATCGGAGCGGAGGATCGAGCGGAGCGACGACGCGAAGGTGAGCCCGGCGCGAACGTTGATCTGCACCTGGTTCACGCCGACCAGGCGGTACTCGACGGGATCCTCGACCGTGATGATGTTGAGCTCGGGCCGGTTGATCTGCGCGAGACACGCGTAGAGCGTCGTCGACTTCCCGGAGCCCGTGGGGCCGGTGACGAGCAGGGCGCCCGTCGGCATGCTGACGATCCGCGTGAGGTCCGCCCGCATCGCCTCGGAGAGCCCGAGCTCGAGCAGCGTCGGCGCGCGCCGGGACTTGTCCAGAAGGCGCATGACCACCTTCTCGCCCTCGACGGTGGGCAGCGTGGCGAGCCTGATGTCGAGCAGCCGGCCCACCGCGGCCGTGGAGAGGGTGATCCGGCCGTCCTGCGGCTTCCGGCGCTCGGCGATGTCGAGCTTCGCGAGGACCTTGAGCCTCGTCGTCACGCCGGCCGACATCCGCTTCGAGATGCGCTGCACCTCGCGCAGGACGCCGTCGACCCGGAAGCGCACGACGAGCGCGTCCTCCTGCGGCTCGAAGTGGACGTCCGAGGCGCCCTCCTCGGCAGCCTGGAAGATGAGTGAGTTGACGAGGCGGACGAGCGGGCCGTCCGAGATCCCGTCGTCGGCGTCGAGGTCGTCACCGGAGTCGTCCTCGGCCTCCGCCTCCGCCTCGAGCAAGGCCGTCCCGACGGCCTCCGCGGCGCGAACGAGCTTCTGCAGCTCGACGACGATGTCGTCCCGGGATCCGACCGCGAGCTCGAGCGGGTGCCTCGTAGCCAGGCGGAGCTCGTCGATCGCGTGCAGGTTTCCGGGGTCGGCGACGACGACCTTGAGCACGTCGTCCTCGAACGCATAGGGCACTGCGACCGCCCGCTCGAGCGTGTTCACGGGAATCATCTGCGCTGCGTCCGCTGCCACGCCGGACGACGCGATGTCGACGAGCGGAAGATGGTGCCGGGTGGCGAGCATGCGGGCGACTCCGTCTGCTGCCGCGGCGCCCTCCTCGATCAACGCGTCCGTCACCGAGGCGCCCTCGGTCGCGCGCCCGCGCACGAGCGCGAGCGCCTCCTGACTGATCAGCTCGGCGGGGCCGATGAAGTCGAGCACGAGCTCCGCCGTCTCGTTGACGCCGAACCGCCCGCCCAGCGTGTGCGAGGACGCGGTCCCTTTCGGCCCGTCGTGGCTGGTTGGACGAAGTTTCATGGCGACTCTCTCATCGGCTGTCCCTCGAACGGATTATCGGCAGCGCTCGACCCGAGCTTGACGTCAAAACAGCGTGAGATAACCCTCCAGCAGGCGCTCGCCGACAAAGAGGGAGATGACCGCGCCGACGGACAGGAACGGGACGAGGGGGACGGCCATCTTGCGCGCGGCCGATCCATGTCTCGAGAAGAGGACGAACGCCGGCACGAGCGCGGCGAGAAACCCGATGAAGAGCGCCACGGAGACCGTCGCTCCCAGCATCGCGCCGAGCAAGAGCGCGAGCTTGACGTCGCCCATGCCGAGCCCTTTCGGATGTGCGAGGACTGCGAGGAACAGGAATCCGGACGCTCCGACCGCGCCGAGGAGCCACTCCGCGCTCGGGTCGAGCAGCGTCCGCGCCACGAGCACGATGGCCGCGGCCGGCAGCACGAGGCGGTTGGGGACGATTCGATGCTGGGCGTCGATGACGGAGAGGGTGACGAGGAGCGCGCAGAAACCGACCGCGAGCGCGGCGTACGCGGTGGGACCGAACGCCACCACGCAGGCGACTGCCAGCGCGGCCGTTCCCGCCTCCACTGCGGGATAGAGCGGCGAGATTTGCGCCGAGCAATGCCGGCAACGCCCGCGCAGAAGGAAATAGGAGAGAACGGGGATGTTGTCGCGCCAGAGGATCTCCTGGTCGCAGCCCCCACAGGACGAGGGCGGCCGCAGCAATGAGCGCCGCGCGGGCACCCGGGCCGAGACGACGTTCAGGAAGCTCCCGAGCGCGAGCGCCGGAGCGAGAACGAAGGCTGCGGCGGCGGCGTTCACTGCCCTACTCGCCGGTCGACGCGTCGAACGACGACGCCGTTCGGGCCCAGACCTTGTTCGGGTCGGCCCCATCCCGTACCACGATTGTGACGAGCTTCACCGCACGGCCGGCGGCGACTGTCTGCCTGGTGACATACGTGTCGACCCGATAGCTCTTTCCGTCGGCGCCCGTCAGCGTCTGAACCGGAGCCTTCGTCGTGCACGGCGCGGTTCCGCAGGCGTTCAGCGGGAACCGGTTTGGGGCGGCTTGGTAGGCAGGATCCAAGGAGTAAGGCGGGGCCGCGGCGCCGACGAGGGTCTCGGGGAGGCCGATGGAGCTGTACTGGATCGCGCGAAAGTTTTCCATCTCCCGGTCTGCGAGCGCGCCCGCCGTCGTCACCGTGCTCGCGCGCTTGATGGTGCGGATGCCCGACTCGAACATGGCGAAGAGCGCGAGGATGCCGACCATCAGCACCATCATGGCCGCGA
>JACCTK010000013.1 GCA_013812465.1 Actinomycetota bacterium | reverse complement strand
CCGCGGCTCAGATCGGGAGCTGCTTGATGCTGACTCAAGAGGCCGGGACCAGCGCGCCGCACCGAGCGGCGTTTGCTGGTGACGCGCCAACCGCGCTCACACGCGCCTTCAGCGGGCGCCGCGCACGAGGAATTGTCAACCGTTTCATGCGCGACCACGACGCCGCGGCGCCGAAGGCCTACCCGCAAGTCCACTACCTCACCGCGCCACTTCGCGCAGCTGCGCGCGCCGCCGCAGACGCCGATGGAATCCACCTGTGGGCGGGGCAGGCGTACTCACTGGCCGAGGCGGTACCAGCTGCGGAGCTCGTTACACGCTGGGGTATCGAGACAGACGCAGCACTTCAACACTGATCGAACGAGAGGTGCACGGCAGGCAAGAGCCGTGCTTTAAGACCTAGGGCCGTTGACCGAGCCCAAACGATAAGCCGCACTTGGCCTGATTTTGGCTTAGCTAAGCTGAAACAGGGGCTCGGAAAGGGGGCCGAGGGGCGCGGTGAGCGTGCCTTGTGTCAGGTTCGGACGGGTTCAGTTGGGGTCTCGGCGCAGCCGACGGAACCACGCAATTTGAGCGAACGGTTCTGAACCCCACCGAACGCCTGCCCCAGTATCGACAAGCTGGGGGGTCACTGGTTCGAGCCCAGTACCGACCACTCGAAGAAACACCCGCTAAGGCGGGTGTTATGTTCTCCGGGAAGACGACGCGCAAGGTCCGATGGCTACGCCGTGGCTACGCGTCGACTCCGACGAGGCGAGGAGACGCCCGCGAGCGACGAGATCGCCGCGTCGGTAGTCGCGCGAGCCGATGGGAAGCTTCGCCGGAGGCCGACGGTGAGGCTCGTCCGGCGCTGTCTCGAGCGGCGGATCGCCGACACCGCGTCGGCGAACTGATCCGTCCTGCGGCCCAGCTACCGTGACAACCGTGAGCGAGAGCGAGCAGGATTCTCGGACCCCGCGAGTCTCGATCGTCGGCGACGCGACGAAGCTCGCCGGCCTCGCGAACGTCCGCGAGATGACGAGGGCCGTCGGTCTCGCGAGCCTCCACGACACCACCCGGCTCGCCGGCCTGGCGAGGCTCTCGCTCGACGGGACGAAGGTCGCTGCCCTCGCGAACCTCCGCGAGGCGACGAATGTCGCCCCCGGCGTCGCCGGACTCGCCGAGTCGGCGAAGCTCGCGGGCCTCGCGAACCTCCGGGAAGCGACGAAGGTCGCCGGTCTGGGCGACCTCCAGAAGCGGTTCGAAGCGGCGGGACTCACCTCCGCAAGCGTCGAGGAGCAGATGCGGCGGCTCGACCAGATCGCGAACCAGGCGGCGAAGGCGGAGCGATTCGCGGCGTCCGACCGAATGTTCAAGGCCGTGAAGACGAGGAATCGGATCGACGCGGAGCTCCGTGAAGTGGCGCTCCGTCGGGCGAGACGTCAGGCCGAGCTCGAGGCCGCCGCGTTGGCGACACGGGACGAGCTCGTTGAGTTGAACAGGCAGATCGAGGCGGCGAACAGCCGGCTAGACGCGATGAACGAGCGACTCGACGCCTCGAACGAGCACGCGGCTGCGCAGAACTCTCGGCTCGACGGCCTCCTTGACTTCGCCCGAGCGCAGGGGATGGCGACGTACTTGATCATCTTCCTCGCTGGCGCGGGCGTCGCGCTTGCGCTACTAGCGATCATCGCGAAGTAGCCCTCGACCCCAGCGGCAGGCTGGAGGCGCACAACAAACGGCCTTCGAGCTACCCGAAACCTAGCCAGTCGCGGAAGTCGTCCCGAGCGATTCCGCAACTGCGCCGAACTCAGCTAGCGCGGCCTCGAGGTCTTCGACGATCTCGCGGGCGATCACGTCGGGCGAAGGCAGGTTCTCCATGTCCTCGAGCGACTCGTCCCTCAGCCAGACGAGGTCGAGGCTGACCTTGTCACGCGCGAGCAGCTCGTCGTACGTGAATCGTCTGTACCTCTCCGACTCACCGCGCGCTCCCTTGTCCTGAGCGGAGAACGCCGCGATGAAGTCCTGGAGATGCTCGTATCGAAGCGGGTTCTGCTTGAGTGTGAAGTGCTGGTTCGTGCGGAGGTCGTAGACCCAGAGCTCGCGCGTCCACGGCGTCTCCGAGGCGGGCTTGCGGTCGAAGAAGAGGACGTTCGCCTTCACGCCCTGCGCGTAGAAGACCCCGGTCGGAAGCCGCAGCAGCGTATGCACGTCGCACTCGGCGAGGAGCTTCCGCCGTACCGTCTCGCCCGCGCCGCCCTCGAATAGCACGTTGTCGGGAACGACCACCGCCGCGCGGCCGCCGATCGCGAGAAGCGTCTTCACGTGCTGGACGAAGTTGAGCTGCTTGTTCGAGGTCGAGGCCCAGAAGTCGTCGCGGACGACGACGAGCTCCTCGCGACCTACCTCACCCTCCTCCGACACGAATGTCATCGACGACTTGCGCCCGAACGGCGGGTTCGTCAGTACCATCTCGAACCGCTCGCTCGGGTCGGCCTTGAGCGCGTCGTCCACCACTATCGGGCTGGAGTGCTGCTCGTCGCCGATCCCGTGCAGGAGCAGATTCATAACGCACAGCCGCGCTGTGTTGTCCACGATCTCCCACCCGCGCAGCGCCTCGTAGCGGAGGTGCCGCTTCTGGTCGGGATCGAGGAGCCCCGAGCGCGCGATCGATTCGTACGCCGCGAGGAGGAAGCCGCCCGTCCCGCACGCCGGGTCGCAGATCCGCGTCCCGGGCTTGGGCTTCATCACCTCGACGATCGCCTTGATTAGCGGGCGCGGCGTGAAGTACTGCCCGGCCCCCGACTTCACGTCCTCGGCGTTCTTCTCGAGGAGGCCCTCGTACGCGTCGCCCTTGACGTCCGCGTCGAGCTTGAGCCAGCTCTCGCGGTCGATCAGGTCGACGATCAGCCGCCGGAGTTTCGCCGGATCCTGGATCCGGTTCTGCGCCTTGCGGAAGATCACGCCGAGCATCCCCGAGCCGCGCCCGAGCTCGGTGAGGACGTGCCGGTAATGCACCTCGAGGTCGTCACCGTCGCGGGCGAGGAGGCTGGGCCAGTCGAGCCCCTCCGGGACGATCGCGGGCCGGGAGAACGGCGGCTTCGTCTGCTCGTCCGCCATCTTGAGGAAGAGCAGGTACGTCAGCTGCTCGAGGTAGTCGCCGTACGAGAGTCCGTCGTCGCGTAGGACGTTGCAGTAGCTCCAGAGCCGCTGGACGAGGCCGTTCTGTGCGCTCACGCTCTCACCCTACGATGCCCTAACCCCGGAGCAGCGGTGTCGCGCTCGGCTCGGATGTGGGCAACGAGGGCTTCCGCGGGCTCGTCGGCGGGGTCCTGCGGGACGAGCTCGCCGCGGAATGCACGCTTGAGGATCGCGGAGCGCAGCGTCTGCGAGCGGCGTTGCGCCCGCTCGATCGATGCCCGCATCGCGTCGATCTTGGACAGCCGCTCCTCCACCTCCGCGACGATCCGCCGCTGCTCGCTCAGCGGCGGCACGGGAATGTCATATTCGCGAATGTCCCTGAGATTGATGTGCGGGTGAGCGCTTCCCGTCGCGGCCGCCTTCGCCTGACCCCTTCCAACCGCACTGTTCAACACCGACGCAAGGAACTCCGGCAACATCGAGTCATCGGGGCGGAAGATGACCATCCCTTGCGAAAGGCACAGCTCGGCGCCTGGAGGTACAACAACCGCCCAGCCGAAGCTGAGTTCGCGGCTGTAGACGACATCCCCTTCGGTCGGAACACGTCGTACAGTCTGAATCTCGAACTCGGACCGATCGACCCGGGCTGCGGTGTCGAGACGCAGTCGCCCTCGCACGACATCTCGAGGTCGCAGAGCTGGGATGCCTTCCGCTCCGTAGCTCGGTGTCCGATGGGGGCAGTCGACGAACACAGGGCAGATCGATCCGAGAGGTTTCGCATCCCAGCCGCGATATAGCTCTGAATCCGCTGCTTCGCCGAACACCTCGAGCCTTCTCAAGCCTGTTTCAAGGGCCGCTTCGCCGGCGTCGAGGCGGGAGAGATGCTCCTCGATCGCCGCCACGATCCGTCGCTGCTCGTTCAACGGCGGGAGCGCGAGGACCAACTCGCCGAGGAGTCGCTTGCTCGAAACGCTTGCCTGGTTGACATGGTGGTTGCACAGGCGCCGGAATACTCCGTGCATCCACAACGTATGGAGATACGCGGCCAGGTATTTGCCCTCGACGACGTCCGGAGCACGAAGCCGCGTCATGTGATTCGAGAACGCGAAGTCACCGGCCTTGTCGAAGTACGCAGTCTTGCCGATCAGCGCTGGGCTGTTGGTGTTGTTGAAGAGGACATCACCGGCCCGCAACCGACGATCGCGGTCGTCTTCGACGTACTTGATCTCGCCGAGATCTATCCGTCCCAGTCGATCGACGTTCATCGGGCGCAGATGCGGGACTCCGCGACCGGTCGCGTTGTGCTTCCCACTCGGAAACCCGGACTGTGCCTCGACGCCGAGCTCGCCCAGCGTCGCTTCAACCCATCCCGGCGCCAACCCGCTCACGTGACGAGCACCTCGTTTAACTCGCCGAGTAGGGGGCCGAGGTCGTCGCCGAAGACCGCTGCCGCCTTGCCGAGCCCGCCCGCCTCGCGGAAGGGCGTGTAGTCGAAGTCCTCGGTGGAGATCCCGAGCGAGGCGGCGACGTGGTCGCGGATCTTCTCGAGCCAGGCGAGCTGCTCGGCCGTGAAGACGCGCCCCGCGTTCTCCTGGGCAAGGAGCCAGGCGCGGAAACGCTCGCGGACGATCTCGGGATACGGCACGAGCTCGTCCTCTTGGTGGAGCGCGACCCTCACGAGGGAGACAAGGTCCGTGAGGACACGCTGCCCCGAACCCAACACCTTCGAGCGGTCGAGGGCCTCGTACGCTTCCCACAGCCTCTCGGCTGTGAAGCGGTGAGGCGGCCGCTCGATCGCTTCCGCGAGCTCCTTCACCTCCGGGAACGTGAGCCGTCTCGCGTACGGCTTCGAGTAGAGCACCTGGAGCGCGGTGATCTCGTCGCGGTGCTCCTCGCAGAAGTGCTCCCAGGACTCGACGGTGTCGCGGGCGCGATCGGTGGCCTCCTTCGAGTAACCGGCATCGACCAGCGTGTCAGCGGACGTCTCGTCGATCGCCTGCTCGAGCGAGCGGCGGGCTTCGATGATCCTCTCGCGGAACTCGGGGCTGGTCGCGAGGGGAGCAACGGCGTCGTCGAGCAGCGCCTTCGAGGCGGCTGCGATCGCGTCCACGGACGGCTCCCCGGGTCCGCTCGTCGCCCGCGCGGCCTCGAGCTGGCGGTCGGGGTCGAGCGCGGCGCCGATGCCGCCCGCGATCTCCTTGATGGTCTTCCCGCCCGCGAGTACTGCGAGCTGCGTGCGCTGCGTGTCGGTGAGCCGGCGGTCGAGGCGCGCAAGGCGCGAGGCGATAGCCGAGATAGCGTCCGGGTCGCGCACGCCGAACGACACTTGGCGGAGCAGGCGGTCCAGGGGAACGGTCGGCTGCCGGTCGAGAGGCGCCGTCTCGGCGAGCTCGCCCTCCGTGACGCCGACGGCGTCCACGATCACGAACCGCTCCTTCGAGGTCGCGCCGGGGACGACCGCCTGGAGGTCGGTGTCGGAGATAACGCGGACTCCGCGACCCTTCATCTGCTCGAAGTACGTCCTGCTCTTGACGGCGCGCATGAAGAAGACGCACTCGAGCGGTTTCACGTCGGTGCCGGTGGCGATCATGTCGACAGTCACCGCGATCCGCGGGTTCGGAGAGTTGCGGAAGGCGGCGATCAGCTCGTCCGTCTTGCGGCCTGTCGCCTTGTAGGTGATCTTCGCGACGAAGTCGTTCCCCTTCCCGAAGACCTCGCGGGCGATCTCGACGATCTCCTCCGCGTGCGAGTCGTCCTTGGCGAAGATGAGCGTCTTGGGTACCTCGCTTCGCCCCGGGAAGATCTCGGTGAAGAGTCGGTCGCGGAACGTCTCGAGCACCGTGCGGATCTGGTCGCGCGCGACGACCTTGCGGTCGAGCTCGGCGGCGGTGTACGGCAGCTCGTCGTCGAGGAGCTCCCAGCGCGAGCGGCGCGTCTGACGATCCCGGAACTTCGTCCATAGGCCGGCGTCGATCTTTGCGCCGAGCTCGGTTATCTCGGTTCGGATCCGGTAGACGTCGAAGTCGACGTTGACGCCGTCCACGACAGCCTCGTCGTGGCCGTACTCCATGACGAGGTTCTGGTTGAAGAAGCCGAACGCCTGCTTGTTCGGGGTCGCGGTGAGCCCGATGGTGAAGGCGTCGAAGTAGTCGAGCACCTGCCGCCAGAGGCCGTAGATCGAGCGATGGCACTCGTCCACGATCACGACGTCGAAGAACTCCGGCGGGAGGTCCGGGTCGTACTCGACCGGGAGGAGCTCGCCAGCGATCTCGAAGGCGGAGTGCTCGTCGAGTTCCTCGTCGAGCGCAGCGTCGCCGCGGAGGATCGAGTAGATGCGCTGGATCGTCGAGATCGTCACGCGGGCGACCGGGTCGATGCGGTTCGAGGACAGGTGCTGGAGGTTGTAGAGCTCGGTGAACTTGCGCCCGTCGTCGGGCGTCGAGAAGCTCTGGAACTCCTTCAGCGTCTGGCGGCCGAGGTTCGCCCGGTCGACGAGGAAGAGGACGCGGCGCGCGTCGGCGTGCTTGACGAGGCGGTAGGTGACGTTGGCGGCCGTGAACGT
>JACCTK010000421.1 GCA_013812465.1 Actinomycetota bacterium | reverse complement strand
CAGGCCGTCGGGCTCGTCGCCGAACCCAAGCTCGCCCCAGACGTCCCCGACGACCGCGTCGTCGGGCAGCTCGAGCTCGACGCTCCGAGATCCCGCGCGCTCACGAAGCGCCGCGAACAGCCGCACTTGTACCTTCATGAGAAGGAGGGTATCGGCGGCGGCGCATCCTCCTTCCCGATCGAGCAGCTACGCGGGCACAGGCTCCTCGAGCGGGGAGGCGATCTCGATCGGGGCACCGATCACAAAGACCTGCGGGCCGCCCGGGGCGACCGGCTCGTCGAACGTTGCGACGAGGGTGGACGCGGAGAAGAAGCCGAGGACACGGAGCGTCCCCGTGCCGAGGTTGCGCACGTCATGGGGCTCCATCGCAGGAACGGTCAGGATGGCGCCCGCCTGCGCGACGGCGGTCTCTTCCCCGATCGTCGCCTCGCCCTCTCCTTCCAGAATCAGCAACAGCTCCTCGGAGCTGTCGCGGTGCAGCCCGACATGCATCCCGGGGTCGAGCTCGAAGTACACCGTCGCCGTGCTCGCGTTCCCGACCTGGCTGTGGTGGGGAAAGCCGACCCGCACGCGCCGACTAGGGTCGAGCGCAGACTCGACGTCCATCAGCGGGAACAAGTTGAGATCGAGCTGCTGCATCGCCATCTTCCTTTCGTTGCACAATATCGTGCAGCGATTATGACCGCGCGCGTCGCCGCTGTCAAGCTTTCGAGGTACACTACTGTGTAATGACTCGCAAGTACGAGTTGAACCGACGCGCAGAACGGCAGGCGGAGACGCGCAAGAGGATCGTGGAGGCCACGGTCGGCCTGCACACGAGCATCGGCCCCGCGCAGACGACCATCTCGGCCATCGCGGAGCGGGCGGGCGTGCAGCGTCACACCGTCTACGCCCACTTTCGCGACGAACGCGAGCTCTTCGACGCGTGTTCCGCGCACTGGGCTGACGTACACCCGTTCCCTGCTCCTGCTCGCTGGGCCGGCGTCGACGATGCGGAACTGCGCCTGCGAGAGGCTCTGGACGCCGTCTACGAGTGGTACGAGCGCGTCGGACACGACCTCGAGATCTTCAAGCGCGACTCCAGCGTCCACTCGACGACTGCCGCGCTCGTCGAGCGGCGAGAGGGAGGTCTCCTGTCGCTCAGAGATGGGCTCGCGGCGGGCTGGTCGCGGCGCAAGACGGTGCGCGCGGCGATCGGGCACGCACTCGAGCTCGAGACCTGGCACTCGCTCGTCAGGCGGCACGGCTTGACCCGTAGGCAGGCCGTCGACGCGATGCTGCGGTTCGTCTCCAGCGTCTGACGTCTAGCCTTGCGGCATGGCGACCGCCCAGGATCGCCGGCTGACCGACTCCGGCATCGAGGTGAAGCCCGTCTACACGGCGGACGACCTCCCGCCCGGGGCGCTCGAGCTCCCCGGCGAGTTCCCATTCACACGCGGCCCCAATCCGACCATGTACCGCGGCCGTCCGTGGACGATCCGCCAGTACGCGGGATTCGGCTCGGCCGAGGAGACGAACGCGCGCTTCCGCTACCTCCTCGAGCGCGGCCAGACCGGGCTCTCGGTCGCCTTCGACCTGCCGACGCAGCTCGGCTATGACTCGGATGACCCGCTGGCCGAGGGCGAGGTCGGTCGGACCGGCGTGGCGATCGACTCGCTCGCCGACATGGAGATCCTGCTCGAGGGGATCCCGCTCGCAGAGGTGTCGACCTCGATGACGATCAACGCGCCGGCCACGCTGCTCCTCCTGCTCTACGAACTCGTCGCGGAAGGACAGGGCGTCAGCGGCGACAAGCTCAGGGGCACGGTTCAAAACGACGTGCTCAAGGAGTACGTCGCCCGTGGCAACTACATCTTCCCGCCCCGTCCCTCGATGCGATTGACGACCGATCTCTTCGCGTACTGCGAGGAACGGCTCCCACGCTGGAACACGATCTCCATCTCCGGATACCACATCCGTGAGGCGGGGGCGAGCGCGGCGCAGGAGCTCGCGTTCACACTCAGTAACGGCATCGCGTACTGCGAGGCGGCGATCGCCGCAGGACTCTCTCCGGACGAGTTCGGTGAGCGCCTCTCCTTCTTCTTCAACGCGCACAACCACTTTTTCCAGGAGGTGGCGAAGTTCCGGGCAGCGCGGCGTCTGTGGGCGGAGATCATGCGCGAGCGCTTCGTCGAACGAGTTCGTGTGGATCGACTGGGCGCCCCCGCAGACCGCCGAGAGCGCCTGGATGGCGACGCGCACGATGTTGTTCTCCGGCTGCTGGGCGGTGAGCGTCGATCCACCGGTCTGTGCGTGGA